>CAZKBM010000035.1:0-30432 GCA_964550985.1 uncultured Oscillospiraceae bacterium | reverse complement strand
GGCGGAATAAGACGCAGCATTGCATGACACAGTTTAGGCTTGGGGGGCTACTAGTCATGCAAAATTTCTGTTATCGCACAGCATCCCCTAGGGAAAAACAAAGTAAAGTTTTTAACGAAATTTAGGATTACGATGACGGGAAAACGTTTTCCCGGTTTGCATACATAAACTCTACTAAGGCATTTGGCCGGTTCACCCGGCGGGCGGAGCGGGTTTTAAGCACGGATATCCTTTACGCTTTTGCGCCGGATGATTTGGTGGGGCATATATTGGGTGGCAGGTTTTTTGCCTTTGCCGTTGTCTTTTTCCATCAGTTTGAACAGGGTTTTTGCCGCCTCCACCCCTTCGTCGTAGTAGGAGATGCGCACCGTGGAAAGTTCGGGGCTGATATAACTGGCGATGCCAATATCGTCAAAACCCATCACCGAGATATGTTCGGGCACGCAGAGGCCCACATCCGCCAAAAAGCGGATGGCCCCCACAGCCATCAGGTCACTACAGGCCATCACCGCCGTGGGCAGAACGGCGTTTTCTTCATAGATTTTTTTCATGCAGCCAAAGCCGGATTCAAAACTGAAACTGCCATATTCCACGTAGGAATCCAGGTAGGGTATTTCCAGCGTTTCCAGGGCTTTGCGGTAGCCCATTAGCCGCTTATAGCCCGAGGAATAGTCCTTCTCGGGGCCGCCTATAAAGGCGATGCGCCTGTGGCCATTGGCCGCCAAAAAGTCCACTGCGTCCCAAACGGCTTTTTCGTTATCGTGCGCCACGGTAGGCAGTGCGCCTTCACCCGCGGCCACCTCTTGGGTTACCAATACGGTTGGGTAGCTTTGGCGCCTTATGGCCGTAACCAGTTCCTCCCCCACCTCTACACCCGCAAACAGCACCCCGTCAATTTGGCGCTCGCCCAGGGTGCTTAACAGGCGCAGTTCGTTTTCCCTCTCCCCGCCCGATTCACACACCAAAAGGGTGTAGTCTTTGGTTTGGCACACACTTTCAATGCCTTTTGTAAGGGTGCCAAATACGTTGTTGGAAATATCGGAGAGCACGATGCCAATCAAACCGCTTTTGCGGGTAACCAGCCCTCGTGCCAGGGGGTTTGGGCGGAAGCTGTTTTCCTCTATCACACGGTAAACCCGTTTTTTTAATTCAGGGCTTACCTCTTTTGTGTTGTTGATAACGCGCGATACGGTGGCAATGGAAACCTTCGCCTCCCGGGCGATATCCTGTATCGTCTTGGCCATCCGTCTCACTTCCTTCTCAAAACAGGAAAAGGTTTTCCTGTTTTTTGCATCATACCATGGCGTACCTGCCTTGTCAATCTTCTTTGGGGGCACTCCTTCATTTTGGTTTAAATCCATAAATTTCATTGGCACTTTTTGTGTAGAATATTAAGCCTTCCCCTTCATCTCAAGCTTTTTTTCATACATGGCCTCATCGGCACGTTTAAACACCTGCTGGAAGCTTGTATCCACTGCGGGGTTATATAGGGCCAAGCCGTAGGCCATCTCTGCCTTGGGCATTCCAGGCTGCGCCTCTTCGCTTGCCAGCGCCGTATATTCCGCCAAAAGGGCAGGGTGTTGCCCAAGGTCGTCCCCCTCCAGCAAAACCACAAATTCATCCCCGCCCACCCGGTATACCGGGCTACGTTTGAACACCTGGCATATCAGGCGCACGGCGCCCATAATGGCCAAATCGCCCATGTCGTGGCCATATTGGTCGTTAATTTGTTTCAAATTGTTCATATCAAACAAAAGCAGGCCAAAATTGGGCTGCGCCTCCCGCATTCGCTGCTCTATTTGGGCGGCCGCTTCCATATAGGCGGTTTTGTTTTTCACACCCGTTAAAGAATCATGATAGGCTTGCTCGCTGATATAGCCAATGTATTTCTTTAAG
This sequence comes from uncultured Oscillospiraceae bacterium, assembly GCA_964550985.1. GTDB lineage: Bacteria > Bacillota > Clostridia > Oscillospirales > Ruminococcaceae > JAAYCI01. The sequence continues at coordinate 28,536 of CAZKBM010000035.1, read as the reverse complement.
TGCTGCGCCGTTTGGCGGAAACTTTCGGCCAGGGTTCCCACCTCGTCTTCACCCTGGTAACAAATGGTGACGTCCAAATCTCCCCCGGCAATTTTTTTTGCCGCGGCATTCAGCTCGCTTAAAGGGCGGATAAGCCTGCGCGTGAACAGCAGGGTAAACAAAATAGAGAGTAGCGCCACGACGCCGGCCGCCAGCACTATCTGCCAAAACAGGGTGTTGCGCTCGGCGTCTATCTCCCGCACCGGGGCCGAAAGCACCAGCTTGCAGCCGTTTAGCAGGGTACTAAACACCAGCATTTTATCCTGGCCCCCATAGCGGTAGGGTATGGGGGCTTTGCTTTCCTCATTTTCTAAAATCTTCGGCAAAAGGTTTGCCAGTTCCCCGCCGTTCACCTCGGCCAGGGAAGTTCCCTCTTTTAGTTCTTTATGGCTTACAATATTGGCCTCTTCATCAAATAAAAACGCATATCCCGTCTCATACAGGCGGGTCTCATCTACAATTTGTTGCAAAACCGAAAAGTCGATATCCATGCCCACCACCCCAAAAACCGTGTTGCCAACGTATAGGGGTATGACGTAGGAAATCATCTTAACGCCTAAATTTTCATTATAATAGGGGCTCATCCAGGTGGCGCTTCGGTTTTCCACCGGCACGTAGTACCAGCCCACACGGCCGATATCGGTGGGGGCGTAGGCGGTAAGGTTTGTGGGCGTTTGCTTTTCAAATGGGGCAGCCAGGGTGCTTTTGCTATAAAAAAAACCCGAGGTGGGCGAGGTAAAACCAGGGTTAAAGCGCAGGTATACCGCTATAGCGCCATCGGTGTTTTCGGCCGCGTTTAGGCTGACATCCAAAAGGCTTTGGGCAAAGGCCTCCACATATTCTTCCTCGGTTTTAAAGCGCCCAAAATCGTCCATCTGGCTTTGAATGTACACCGATACGGTTTGCACCGAAAGTTCGATACGCGAGAGCAGCGCATTTGTGTACTGGGCGCGGTTTTGGCACAATAACAGCATATTTTGGGCCGAGACATTATCGATTACCCGCTGCGCATACAGAATGCTAAGCCCGCCCAGCACCGCGGAAGAAGCCAAGATACAAACCAAAATTAAAATGCCAAAACGGGCTTTGATGGATTTTGCGCGCTTTCTCATGGCTCACCCCAGCGGGAATTTGTTTTTTTACCCCATTTGCCGGCATCTTTTCTCTGGTAGTATTCTACCATGCCCAGCGGGAGCTGAAAAGGCCTATTGTGTGCATTTTGTGCGCGATTTGCCACTTTGCCACATAAGAAACCAGACAGCGACACATTTAAATATCTTGAATTTTATCGTTTATTTTGTGCAATAATTTTGCCGGTTGTGGCAAATTCTTCCACAACCGGCAACTTATAGTGGCAAGCATTTTTACAAGAAAAGTTCAGTTTCTTTGCAGTCTGTGTGTTTTTCGCACAATCAGCACGATGGCCAGCGCTAAAATAATGGCCGAGGCCAATACTGCAAGTAGCCACTGCTGCAGGGGCAATACGCCAAGGCCCTTTTGCGCGCCCTCGTAAAGCAATGTAAGCGGGGTGGCCGCGGCGGGTGGCAAAATTTGCGCCAGCGCCCGGGGAAAGCCGTTGCCCTGGCTGGCAAATAAAATGCACAGCAGCGAGAACACACCCCCCGTAAAAATAACCGGCAATGCCGCGCGCATTTGCAGGGAGAGAAACAGCAATAGCCCCGCCATGGCGCAAAGGCCCAAAAGCTGAAAGCCGAACAGAGCCAGGAGATATTGCCCAAAGTTTAAGGCAAAGGGGATACCATAGAGGTTTGTGGTTAGCTGGATGGGCACAAAAAATCCCTCGAAACCATGGATGACGCCATTTGCCAGTACATTTACCAGGGTAAGCGCCGTAAGCCCAAGCACAGCGAACAACAGCCCCGCCAAAATTTTGGCCCCCACCAGGCGGCTGCGCCCATATTTGGCCGCCTGCAAAATGGGCTCGGTATGGCAGGCAACCTCCTCGCTAAACACGGGTGAAACACCCGCCAGCAGTAGCAGCAGAGCCAGAATACCCAAAATGACGCTTTGGGTTTCGCCCGCCGCGCGGGGGCCGCCGTGGTAGGTGAAGGAAGCTGGCGCCTGCACCAGGGGAAAGGTTTCGGCAAAGCTTGCTATACTGCCATCTTGTTTTATGGCCCCATCCAGCAGTTCCTGAATATCCAGCCAGCTCTGCCATTGGTCGCCAAACTGGTATTCGGCCTTCATCTCGTAAATGGGGTTGGCCGCGTTGTAGGCCTCTACCTCCTCCGGGCCCATCCCCTGGTCTGCAAGCGACCAAGCGCGGATGTCCATCGCCCACCTGTCCACCTCGTCCAGGTAGTGGCTGGGGTTCTCTTTAAAAGCCTTATATTCGGCCACCACCTGCTGCCAGCGCGCTTCGTCCCAGAGGCCGGTAAGCGCCTCGGCGCGCATTTTATCCCGCCGGACGGCCGCAAGCCCCCGCAGAACAATCGCTCCGTCATATTTGCCCGTTAAGCTAAATTTCTTTTGGGCTTCTTCCAGTTCTTTTTTTGGGGTATTCTCATAGCTCCCATACAGTTCGGGGCCCCAGGCGTAACTCCATCTTTCTATAAGCCCAATGTATACCGTAATAAAAAGCAAAACCACCAGGCAGGCGGCGGCCACCACCAGTGTAAAGGGGCGTATGCAAATCTTTTTCAGTTCGTATTTAATCAGGCTGCCCATCGTTTAGCCCCCCTTCATCGGCAAAATAATAGAGGTACAAATCCTCCAGCCCCGCGTGCACGGGGCTGGCCCCCGCACAGGGGGCTACGTCTGCCACCAGGCGCAAAAAACCCCGCTCCCCCTCGTGGCGAAAGCTGGCCACGGGAAACCTGGCCGCCAGGGCCTCGGCCTCCCGCAGGGGCAGGCTGCACTCCCACACCTTCCCGGCCACCGCCTGCAAAATTTCGCCAGGGGGGCCCTGGTGCAGCAGCCTGCCTTGCTTCATCACCAGCACATTGCCCGCCACGCTCTCCACATCGGCCACAATATGGGTGGAGAGTAAAATGAGCTTCTCCTTGGCGTATTCGGCCAGCATATTGCGGAAGAAGATGCGCTCCTTAGGGTCCAGCCCGGCGGTGGGCTCGTCCAGTATCAGCACATCGGGTTTGCCCTGCATGGCCTGGGCAATACCCAGGCGCTGCTTCATGCCGCCCGAAAAGGTTTTAATTTTTTTGTTTTTCTCCCCCCCAAGGCGCACCCGCTCCAGCAGTTCTTCTGCCTCGGCCCTGGCATAGGGTTTGGGCAGGCCCTTTACCGCAGCCAGATATAAAAGAAAATCCAGCGCGGTAAAGCCGGGGTAAAACCCAAACTGCTGGGGCAGGTAACCCAGGCGGGCGCGGTAGTTTTGCCCCAGCGCCACGATGCTTTGCCCGTCCAGCAAAACTTGCCCGCCACTGGCCTGCAATACCCCGGCCATCAGCCGCATCAAGGTGCTTTTGCCCGCGCCGTTTGGCCCCAAAAGGCCGTGTACCCCGGCGGGCAGGCTGGCTGTAAAATCCGCTACGGCCACTTTTGTGCCAAAGCGCTTTGTCACGCGGTCAAAGTTCATCTCCATGGTACTATCTCTCTCCCTGCCCGCAAGGGGGCTTTTTGATATAAGTTTTGGCGCCTAGGCAAAACAGCCCAAGGCAGCAAAGCAGCAAAACCAAACCGATGTAACCAAAACCGCTTTGCCCTGCCCAAGCCGGCGGCTCTGCCTCCCACTGGAAAAGCACCCCCACTGCCACAGCCAAAACCAGCCCCGCCCCCGCGCAGCACAGGCTGCCCGCCGTGCCCCTAAGGCGGCCCAGTATGAAGTAGTTAACGCCATTTGCCAGCAGGTAGGGCCCTGCCAGGGCCCTAAAGGCCGCAAACGCCCCTGTTGCGCCCATGCCCATGGCCGCAAACGCCAGCAAAACCGGCAGGGCGGCCAAAAAACAGATGGTAAGGCGCAGCGCCGCAAGCCGGGGCAGGCTGTGGTAGGCGGCCTCCTCCAGCTCCCACATACCGTGGGTATAACTGCGGGCCAGCACCGGGGCAGCCAGAGCCGCCAGCACCGGCCCGGTGGCGCCAAGCAGGGCCAAAGTGGCCCTTGCCTCTTCCCCCGGCGCTGTACCAGCCAGCAAAAAATCTAAGGCCAGCCAAAACAGGCCCAGGGTGGCGGCCAGCCCCAGCCAAAACCAAAGGCCTGTATAGCCAAGCTGGGTTTTGAACTGGGCGGCCAGCCCCAGCCGCCGGGGCACATGGCCCGCACGGCCGTGCAGTTTTTGCAGCAGGGCGCGCTTTTGGGCGGCATCGGGCGGGGGTATGCGGTAATCCTCAAACAAAAGCGGTGTTTTAGTTTTCAAGTAAAATCTCCTCTCCCAGCACTTCGCGCAGTTTTTTAAGGCCCCGGCTTAGGCGGGTTTTGGCCGTGGCCAGCGGCACGCGCTGGATACGGGCCACCTCTTTTGCCGTAAAGCCGCTATAGTACCGCAGTATTACGGCCTCTTGCTGTTTTTGGGGCAGGGCGGCCAAGGCGTCCTTTAAAATCTGGGCATTTTCCGTCAGAGTCTCGGTGGCGGGGGCATTATCGGGCAGGGTGTCGGTCAGTTCTGCCACCGGGCGCATTTTACGGAAAGCGTCGCGGCAGGTGTTGGCCGCAATGGTGAACAGCCAGCTTTTAAAGCGTCCACGTTCGCGGTAGGCGGGCAGATGTTCCACCATTTTTACAAAGGTATCCTGGCAGAGGTCGGCCCCAAGGGTGGTATTTTCCATACGGCGGCAGCAAAAGGCGTAGATTACGTTATAATAGCGGTTAACCAGTTCGTCCAGCGCCGCTTCATCGCCCAGCATGGCTTTTTGCACCAGGTTGTCTTCCTCCAAGCAGCCGCCTCCTCTCCCCCCTGTTTAGGGGCTTATTGACTAAAACGTACAAAAGCGGGTTTTGGTTTCTTTTTTCATACAATTTCTTAAAATTTCTCAAAAAAATCCGCAAAAAAATGAGCGGGGTGCGCTGCAAGGGTATATTACCCTCCAGCGCCCCGCCGGAACCGGGAGACAGAATTGGAATATCGTGCCGCCCTAGCCCTGCGCCACCTGGCCTTGGCCAGCCGGCGCAGAGGCCGCACCAGGAACAACCAACCCATTATTTTATGCTGGCCCCTGCCCTTGGCCCGCCGGCGGCGCCAGCGGCAGGCTGATGGTAAAGCAGGTGATGCGGTTTTGATTTTGTGCCGTAATATTGCCACCGTGCGCCCTTATGATATTTTGGGCTATGGCAAGCCCCAGGCCGCTGCCGCCGGTTTGGCTTTGGCGGGCGGTGTCTCCGCGGTAAAATTTTTCAAAAAAGCGGTCGAGTTCGGCTTTGGGTATCTCGGCCCCCTCGTTGGATATGCGGATGACCCCCATGCCGTTTTCGGCCCCGCAGGCAAGGCGCAGGCTGCTGCCCACCGGCGCGTAGCGGGCGGCGTTTTGCAGTACATTATCCACGGCGCGGGCCAGCTTGCCGGGGTCTGCAAACAGGCGCAGGTTTTCCTCGGCGGCGTACTCAACGCGCAAAGCTCGCTCCTCCAGCAGGGGCATGGCCTCCTCGGCCAGTTGCCACAACAATACGCCCGCCCGCACCGTTTCTTTACGCAGTTCTATCTGGCTGATGGTAAAGCGCGTCACCTCAAACAGTTCTTCCACCAAAACGCTCATCCGCCCCGCTTTGCGCAGGGCCGTCTCGGTAAAGCGCTGCCTTTGGGCGGCGGGCAGTTCGGGGTTTTCCTGCAAAAGTTCCAAATAGCCCAGTACAGAGGTGAGGGGGGTGCGGATATCGTGCGCCAGGTACACCACCAGTTCATCCTTGCGGCGTTCAGCCTCCTGCGCCTCGTACTTCCACAGCCGGATATCCTTGCGCAGCCCGGTCAGCTCTTCTTCCAGTGCTTTAAAGGCCCTTGGCAGGGCGGGCAGGGCCGCCCCTTCCTCCAGCCGCAGGTTTTGGGCCAGGGCCTTGGTAAACGCAAGGTAAGAGGGGGCCAAAATCCAATTGGCAAACAGCGCCACGGCCAAAACGCAAAGCACGCCCACAAACACCCCTTGCAGGGCACTTAGGGTGTAAAACAGGCTATAGGTCACCTCCGAGCCGGTGGCCCGGAACTCGGCGTCCAGCGCATCCCTTAAAGCCATGCCGCCCAGCACACCCAAGGCCGCCGCCACCGCGCAAACCAAAAGGGCCCGTAGCAGGGCTTTACGGTTTAACAGTTTAAAGCTTATCATCCAGTTTATACCCCACTCCCCAAATAGTTTGTATGTATCGCTTGTTCTTTTGGGTATCCCCTAGCTTCTTGCGCAGTTTTTGAATATGCGTCATGACGGTGTTGTTGCTCTCCAGATATTTTTCTTTCCAAATCGTCTCAAAAATACACTCGCTGCTAAGCACCTTGCCCTGGTTTTGCAGCAAAAACAGCAGAATGGAAAACTCGATTGGAGTTAAAACCACCCGTTTACCGTATAGATAACAGGCGTGCGCTTCGACGTCTACCAAAAGGCCGTTAAATTGCAGGCTATTTTGGCCTTGGTTTTGGCCCGCCGGGAACGAAAACTGCTGCGCCCTTCGCAGTTGGGCGTTCAGGCGGGCCACCAGTTCCAGTGGGTTAAAGGGTTTTACCATGTAGTCGTCGGCCCCAAAGGCCAGCCCGCCAATAATATCCTGCCCGCTATCTTTGGCCGTTAGCATGATGATAGGAAAGGTGTGCCCCGCCTGCCGCAGCTTACGGCAGAGGCCGAGGCCGTCAATACCCGGCATCATGATATCCAGCACTGCCGCGTCCACCTGCTGCAGTTCGGCTAAAAGCACCTCTTCGGGCCTGTTAAATTTCAGCACCTCGTGGTGGTCCATCTGCAAATACACCTCCACCAGGTCGGCAATTTCCGCCTCGTCATCCACCACCAAAATGTTCGCCATGGTTCACGCCTCCTCCTCTGTTTGCTTTTTGGGGTTTGCCGCCGCGCCGTAGCTAACACTTACCGCTTCGCCGGGCGCTTTTTGCTCATTTACCCAAAATTATACACCAGTTTACGGCAAAAAAATATTCTCTTTAGGAAATCTTGAGGTTTTAAAAGGAAAAGAAGCAGGTTTTACAGGCCGTTTTGTGGTTTAATAGAGTTGTTGATTGTGGCATTTTGGTACACCGACCGCAAACTGCAGGCCAATCTTATTTTATGATAAAGAGGAAAATTTCATGACATCCCCCCACCATACCCGGCGCCGCAGGCGCAAAAAGCATAAGTTCCGGCTGATTCTTTTGCTGGTACTTGCCATTTTTTCCATATGCCTGCTGGGTTTTGGCATTGCCCGCCTGATAACGGCCAAAAAAGTGCAAAATCAGGAACCTCCAAGTTTTATGGATGTACAACTGATTGCCGTGGACGGCGTTTCCCGCCGGGGAGAGAAGCTGAGTGGGGTGAAGGATATTGTCATCCACTATGTGGCAAACCCCGGCTCTACCGCCCAGCAAAACCGCGATTTTTATGAAAACCCCGCCTCGGAGGTGAGCAGCCACTTTGTGGTGGGCCTGGAAGGGGAGGTGATACAGTGCGTGCCGCTGGACGAAAAATCCTCGGCCAGCAACTGGCGCAACACCGACACTCTCTCCATTGAGGTTTGCCACCCCGACGAGAGCGGCCAGTTTAACGAGGCCAGCTATCAAGCCCTAGTAAAGCTTACGGCCTGGCTGTGCAACAGCTACGGGCTAAGCGGCCAGCACATCATCCGCCATTTTGATATCACCGGTAAGCAGTGCCCGCTATACTATGTGCAGAATGAGGCCGCCTGGCAGCAGTTTATTGCCGACGTAAAAACCGCGCAGGGGGAACTATAACATCTACCCCACAGCGCTTTTATATATGGTATACCTTGCAAGCCCCCCGCAAAGCGCAGTTTCAGCCTGCGCTTTGCGGGGGGCTTGTTATAGTTTTTATTTTGGGCTTTATTGTTTTTTTTCCTCCGTCCCATCCCCGGCCTGTTTCAGCAGCCGGGCGGCCCCCACCAAGCGCTGCACAATGGTAAGGCCAATCAGCGCCGCAAAAAGCCAGGTTAAGGGCACAAGCCACTTTTGCAAAAGCATCATGGCCGTAAAGGCAATAAAGCCCTCGGTGCGCTCCATTAGGCCCGCCTGATAGGTAAAGCTTTTTTTGCCGCGGGGTTTTGCCAGCATACCCGTGGTAAGAAATACCGTCATGGAGATTAATATGGCGCTGCAAAGCCCCAGCATGGCGTACAGGCTTTGGGGGTGGCGCAGCGCCAGCGCCCACAGCACGCCCAGCTCCACAATACGGTCACTCACAATATCAAACATGGCCCCGGCAAGGCTGCTGGTTTTTGCCATGCGGGCCATGCTGCCATCCACTGCGTCGGCAAGGCCGCTAAGCCACAATAGTAAAGCCGCTACAATGGGCAGTTCAAAATACAGTGCCGCGGCGCTGCAAAGCCCTGCCCCCAGCGCAAAAACCGGAATGTGGGAAGGGCGCAGCCCCAGGCGTAGCAAGCGCTTTGCCAGTTTGTCAAACAAACCGTCGAAGTGTTTTCGGGCGCGGGTATCCAGCATCAGTAGCTTCCCCTGTTTGCATTGTAAAAACGGTTTATAAAACGGCGGCGGCTTTTTTGGCCCAACAGTGCCTCTAAAAGGTGCAAAGCCCCCGCCCCCTCGGGTAAAAAAGCCTCCACGCAAGATTCGCAGTAGCTTACAATGGGCTGGCCGTCCGCCTCGTTCAGGCGGCTATCCAGCATCTGTTTGGCACGCGGGGGGTCTTTTAAAAAAAGCATATCCTTGCGCCCACAGCAGCGCGTATTTTTACGGCAGTGGGCAAACTCTGTAAAAGTGAGGCCCCTTGCGGCCAATATTTCACGCGCGGCTGTTTGCGAGGCCTCATCCCGGCGTGCGGCGCAGGGGTCGTGCAGGATATAGGTTTGGGCAAAGGGGGTTTGCGCCTGCGGGTTTGCCACGGCATGGGCGGCAAGCAGCGGCCAGGCGGGCAGCACCCGGCCGGAGAATACCTCGGCCAGAGTTTTTTGGCAGTTGGGGCACAGGGTGTAGATGGTTTGTATGTTTTGCTTTGCAAAATAGGCAGCAAGCTGCCGCCGCCGTTTTTCAGCCGCCTTTTTGCCCCCTGCCGCAAAGGCGGGCTTGCCACAACACCAGGTGGAAAACCCCAGCCCCGGCAGCTGCGCGCGCAATATTTCCAGGGTTTTTTGCAGAATTTCCCCGTCCAGTTTTAAGGCAGAGCAGCCGGGCCAAAAAACACTTTCGGCCCGGCTGCTTTTTGCCAAAAACGGCGAGAATGAGAGCATGATATTCCAGCGAACCACCGCGTTTCCCATCCAGTTTCCTCTCTGTTCGCAAAAGGGACCTTACGCAATTTACAGCATTTTCACAAATGCTGTAAGTGGCGTTGCTGCCTCTAAAGGCTGTATTCACCCCCTAGGGGGCGCTTTTTGCCTCTGGGGCGCTTTTTTCCTCGTTTGCCTCGCCGCCCGCCTGTATTCTGGCCATTGGGGCGGCCTCGGGCGCATCGGCCTTTTGCCCATGGCGGCTTTGGTATACAGACTTAATGAGGAAGATAAGCGCCGTTAGGGCAAATAGCAACAGTAGCGCCGTTACCACCCATTTTACACCACCCGTCAGCATGCCCCCTACATAGGAGTATACCACGGTGGCGGGCAGTTGCCCAATACCCGTTGCCACAAAAAAAGCCCAAAACCCCATGCCTGTTAGCCCCGCCGCATAGCTGACCAAATCGAAGGACATAAAGGGCAGCAAGCGGCAGATTAAAATGGTGTTCCGGCCATAGCGCTCAAAAAACACATCCACCGATTTTAAGGCCTTTACGCTGGTTAGCTTTACCACGGCGTCGCGCCCCAAAATACGGGCGATGCAAAAGCAGACGGCAGCTCCGGCCATGGCGCTGCTCCAGCTGATAATTGCCCCCTGCCACCAGCCAAAAATGGCCGCGTTTGCAAAGGTGATGAGGAAGGCCGGGATGGGCGCGGCCACCGACTGCAATATCATGAGCAAAAATGAGATGAGCACGGCCCAGGCGCCAAACCCGCGTATGTATTCGGCCACGGCCTCCACATCCATGGAGGAGAGCAGCACAAACACATGCCCCACCCCACTGTTTACCGAGGGAATAAAGAAATAAGCCAGCACGGCGGCCAAAATGAGGGCTAACAGAATGATGCGGCCTATCCATTTGTTCTGTTTGGTCTCTTTTTCCATCTGGAACTCCTTTATAAAGGGCTTTTTGGCGTTTGGGCGTTTTTGGGGCAGGGCTTTTGCCCGCTTTTGCACATGTTAGCTTTGGCTTTTTGCCGCCTGGCCCCTGCCAAAAGGCACAGCGCCAAAAGGGCGGCCAGCAAAACGCCCAGTAAAACGGCGTTTATCTGGCCAAACGCGGCGCGGCGCAGGTGCAGCCCTTCGCGCAGTATGGCCGCGGGCACCACCGAAAAGCGTTTTGGCCCAAGCAACAGCAAGGTATAGCCCGTGCAAACCGCGCTATTCAGCAGGGTAAACCACAGGGGGATATCCCTATTTTTCAAATGAAGCAACAGATAACTGCCAAGGCCAAACAAAAGCCAGCCCACCAGCAAAATAAGCGCCATGTTCACCCGCATTTCCAGCCATTCGCTACCAAACAGAGTACAGGTAAGGGCCATAGCCCATAAAAAACTGTTGTAGGCGCAGGCCAAAACCCTGCCCCCCATTTAAGCTTTGGCCGCGCTGGAACCCGCCGCCACAGAGGAGGCCGGGGCGGCACTCGCCGTACTGGCAGCAGCCGGGGCGGCATCGGGGCCTGCCAGCATAAAGGTTACATACACCAGGGTTCCGTCTTTGGGCAGCACCTGGTCATTGCCAAAGAACTCCACCTCACTGTTTTGGGTGGTGCCCGTTGGGTAGGCGGCGTTGCTGGTAATGCCCACGGCGCAGCTATCCAGGCAGAGGATGCAACCGGTTTTATATTCTTTGGCGGCCTCCAAGTTGCCCCCAAAGCGGATGTCCATGGGGCGCTGTTCGCTGGCCTTTATCACGTCGGCAAAAGGCAGTTCTCCCTCGCTACCGTCCCAGCTTATAGTCACATCTAGGGGCGACCCCTCAACGGCCGCACCCTCGGCGCTGGCTTTGGCCTCCATGTCGGCCATGCTTACATTATTACCGGGCTCTCCGCCAATTTCTATCAGGGCATTGTAAAAATCCTCCTGGTTTGCAAGGCCCCGCAGTACGGCTTTTTCCCCGTTAGAACCATCGGCGTACACAATGCCGTGCCGGGTGGATTCTGTAAAATATTTGCCGTTTACCTCACAGGCCAAGGTCACTGTACCGGCGGCGGTATCAACCACTAAGTTTTCTTGCTCGGCTGTGGCCGAGGTGGTACTTTGTGCGGGTGCGGCCAAACTGCTGGGCGCGGGCGCGCTTGCGGGCTGTGACGATGGCGCGGCGGGGGAAGAACTGCTGGCCGCGCTGCCGCAGGCGGCCAGAGAGGCCATGAGGCCCAGTGCCAGTGTAAACGATGCGAACTTTTTCATAATTTCCTCCAAAATATAGTAAAAGATGATAAAACACAGAATGAATGGAATAAACCCCTAACAGCAAGCTGGAACACTGCTTGAAGCCGGTACGCTACCGGCGGCAGTGGCCCCGGCCGCACTGCAGGCGGTTAGGGCCAACACAAAAAATACGGCCAGCGCCAGCACTGCAAAACACACTTGTTTTTTCACGCTTCCTCCCCCTTTTTGCGCAAAATAAGCGAGGCGCAGCTGACTGCCGCCAGCAGCCCCAGGGCTATGCCAAGGTACAGCCAACGGTTTTGGGCGTCGGCCACACCGGCGGCGGCCAGGGTATAGGCCGCCGTGCCCGGCAACATAAACAAAAACGAGTACAGCGTGTAGGGCCAAAAGCGGATATCGGTGATGCCATAGGCGAAATTTTGCAGGTTATAGGGGAACAGCGGCACTAGCCTTGTAATGAGCAGCAAAAACAGGGCGTTTTTTTCGCTATTTTCAAGCAAAAGCCGCCGCAGGTGTTTGTTTTTCATCACCAGTGGGCGGATAGAGCCCTGCAAAAAATACCGCCCCAGTAAAAACGATAGCGCCGCCCCCAGGGTGGTGGCCAGCGAGCACAGCACCGTACCCCAAACCGGGCCAAACAAAAGGCCCGCCGCGATGGCAAACACAATGCCCGGCAGGGCTAATACCACGCAGCCCAAAGCGGTAAGGCCTATGTATAAAAGGGCCGCCAGCGCAAGGTTGCTTTGCAGGGTTTGCTGCAACAGCGGCAGGCTTTCGGGGTTTGTAAAATAGGCCGACCAGCCAAAAACCGCATTCAAGCCTAGCGCCAGGGCCACCAGCAGTACAAATACCCACAGCTTCCAGTGTTTTTTTATTTTTTCCATGCGCTACCCCACACTTTATAGCGTATAACCGTGGCTTTGAGTATATCACCCCTGCTTTAGCAATGCAAATTGATTGTTTCGTTCGACCACTCAAATGTATAGAAATTTTCTATATTCCTCCGCACTCCTTGCCTCGGGCCAGCAGTTTTTTGTAACTGTAATCCACACACAGGGCCCCAAGCGGCGCTGTGATGAGTATGGAGAGCACCGCGGGCAAAACCGCCGCTAGTACACTGCCCATGATGGCAGCCTCCAACAGGCCTTATCCTTCGCCACCATTCGTCCACATTTTACATGGACTTACAAAGCTTTAACATTCACCGCCGGTTCTTTTTTACATTGTGCTGTTACAGTTTGAAGGGTCAACTACAGAAAATTTTGGAGGAAAAAGATGAAAAAGATAGCCACCAGCCTCACCGCATTGTCCCTTGCCCTATTTACTGGCCTTGCCACCGCAGGCTGCAGCACGGCCGCAAGCGCCGCCACCCCCTCTGCCACGGCCTTGGCGGGCCAGCCAGAGGCCGCCACCAGCCAAGCCGCCAAAACCGAATGGCCCGAAAGCATTGTGCTGGTGCAGATGCCGAACGAAAATAACCCCGACGCCGGAACGATACACAAGCGTTTTAGCGAGGCTTTGGCCCAGCACCTGGGCATTGAAGTAAAAGAGATGGAGGGCACCGACTACACCGTGGGTGTTGAGGCCATGGCCAGCGGCAACATTGACGTGATGCTGGTAAGCCCCATGAGCTACTTTCAAGCAAAGCAGCGGGCGGGGGCCGAGCTTTTGGTTAGCACCCCCATGGCCAGCGATTACCGCACCCAGTTTATTACAAGGGCCGATAACGATGAGATTAACGGTTTGGAAGATTTAAAAGGGCACAGTTTTGCCTTTGTGGACCAGGCCTCTTCTTCCGGCTACATGTACCCCAAGGCCATGCTGGTAAAGGAACTTGGGCTGGATGCCGAACTGCTGGAAAACAGCGATTACTTTTTTAGCACCGTGGCCTTCTCTGGCGCGCACGACGCCAGCGCTATGGGCGTTTCAATGGGGGACTACGAGGCGGCCGCCGTGGCCGGGGCTGTGCTGCAAAGTATGGAGCAGGCCGGCGTAGTAAAAGCCGAAGATTTTAAGGTGATTGGCGAAACCGAACTGATACCCAACCCCGCCTACGTTGTGCGCGGCAGCCTGCCTGAGGATTTAAAGGCTTCGATTAAAGAGTTCTTCCTAAGTTACGACGACGCCGGCTACTTTGCCGACATCCATGGCGATGAGAGCATCCGTTTTGTGGATATTACAGAAGACGACTACCAGATGATTTACGACACCCTGCAGATACTGGGGATTGAAGGAGAATAGAGATGGTAACGGACCAAAAACCTCTGCTTAGCATAAAGGGCCTGCAAAAAAGCTATGTGAAAAACCAGCCCGTGCTAAAAGGCATCGATTTAAACTTTCACGAAGGAGAATTTGTGGTGGTCATCGGCCCTTCGGGGGCGGGCAAATCCACCTTTATCCGGTGCATCAACCGCATGATAGACCCAAGCGCCGGCGAGGTTGTTTTTGGGGGGCAGGCCACCCAGAACCTGAACGGGGCTGCGCTGCGGCGGGTGCGCAGCCGCATTGGCATGATCTTTCAGCACCACAACTTGGTGGGCCGCACCAACGTGATACGCAATGTATTGCATGGGCGGCTGGGGCAGATGCCCTTTTGGAAAAGCTTTTTTGGCCTGTATGCACAGGCCGACCGGGCCGAGGCGCTACGCCTTTTAAACAGTGTGGGCCTGCAAGACCAAATTTACCAAAGGGCAGATTCTCTCTCGGGCGGGCAAATGCAGCGGGTTGGCATCTGCCGGGCCATGCTGCAAAACCCCTTGCTGCTTTTGGCTGATGAACCCATCGCTTCGCTGGACCCAAAATCGGCCGAGGTGGTGATGGAGAGCTTGCACCGCATCACCCTGGAAAAGGGCCTTACCTGCATTGTAAACCTGCACCAGGTGGATTTTGCCAAGCGTTACGCCACCCGCATTATTGGCATTAAAGGCGGCCGGGTGGTGTTTGACGGCCCACCCGAAACCTTAAACGCCGAGACCACCGCCTATATCTATGAGGGCAAAGAGGAACAGATGACCCTAGAGGGCATTCCCGCCCGCCATTCCCTGCCAGAGGCGGTGGGCGCATGATGGCCCCTAGCCAGAGCGGCGCCCTGGCTGCCCCCGTACCGCTGGCAAAGGGGGGCAAGGCAAAGGTTTGGGCTATCGCCGGGGGGCTTCTATTCTTGTACTGCGCCTGCATGGCCTATTTAGAGGTATCCCCGCTGGCCGCCGTGCTAAGCGTGCCGGATTTCCTTGCCTTTTTTGTCTCGCGCTTTTGCCCGCCCGCGTTTGGCAACCTGTTAAACTACCTGCCCGCCGTGCTGGAAACCGTGCTGTTTGCCATTGTAGGCACCTACATTTCCACAGTGCTCTCTTTCTTTTTTGGCCTGCTGATGAGCGAGCAGACCAGCCCCAGCCCCTTGGCGCGCTACATTGTGCGCGGGCTTGTCTCTTTTTTACGCAATGTGCCGGTTTTGGTGTGGGCTTCCCTGCTCATCTACATGTTTGGGGTGGGGCCCATTGTGGGGCTTTTGGCCCTCATCATTGCCACGGTGGGTTTTCTCTCCCGCAGCTACGCCGAAAGTATTAACGAGGTGGCCGGGGAAAAACTGGAGGCACTGCGCGCCACCGGCGCGGGCTGGTGGCAGGTACTTTGGCACGGCATCATCCCCGAATTTATGCCCGCCTGGATCAACTGGACGCTTTTCAACTTTGAAATCAACATCCGGGCCTCCACCATTTTGGGCATGGTGGGTGCGGGGGGAATAGGCGTGCTGATTCAAACCAACATCAAGCTGTTTAAATACCAAGAAGCCTGCACCATTATTTTGCTGGTGGTTGCCATTGTGGTGCTTACCGAACTGGTTACGGGCAAAATTTGCAGCCGCATACGCTGAAAGGGAATGGGTATGGGTTTAGAAAACAAAAAAATTGCGCTTTCGCCCCGGGGCACACGGCTAAAATGGCTGCTGTGCGGCGCGGCCATCGTTTTCAGCTTCGTGGCCAGCTTACAGCTTTTGGGCCTGGAGATGGGGAAGTTTTTCTCCCGGCTGGTAAACGTGCCCGAGGTACTGGCCCGGATGATGGCCCTGGATTTTAGCCAGCTTGGGGAAATTTTTGCGGGCATGGGCACCTCGTTTGCCCTGGCCATTACGGCCCTTATGGGGGGCTTTGTGCTGGCCTTGCCGCTGGCCTTCCTCTCGGCCGAGAATATTGCCCCAAACCGTATTTTTGCCAAAGCGCTCAAATCCGGCATCGCGCTGATACGCGCCGTGCCCAGCATTGTTTGGGTGCTTATGGTGGTGGCCAGCATCGGTTTTGGCAACACCGGCGGCATGATTGGCCTCATCTTCCCCGTAACCGGCTTTTTAACCAAAAGCTTTGCCGCCGCCATTGAGGAACAGGGCAGCGACTTGATTGAGGCGCTGCGCTCCACCGGGGCCACTTGGTTTGGTATTGTGCTAAAAGGGCTGCTGCCCACGGTGTTTCCGGTTTTTGTCTCCTGGCTGGCCATTCGGCTGGAGGCAAACCTGGCCGAGAGTATCTCGCTGGGTATGGTGGGTGTAGGCGGCGTGGGCATGCTGCTGAGCAAGGCCATCAAAAAATATGACTATGCGGGCATCACCACCATCATCCTGGTAATATTTGGGTGCATGTTGCTTTTGGAACTTGGCACAAACTATGTGCGCAAGAAGATGAAAGAGAGAGGTGTGTAAACTTTGAGAGCGAGCGAACAAAACTGGGTACGCCTGCCCCTGGAAAACGCCCATAATGTGCGGGAGCTGGGGGGCGTACCCCTAAGCGGCGGCGGGCAAACCGCCTGGAAGCGGTTTTTGCGCGCCGACGATATGGACAGGCTTTCGCAAAAGGACATTGACTTTTTGCTGGAATATGGCGTTTGTACGGTGATTGACCTGCGCAGCGCCAGCGAAGTGAAAGAAAAGCCCGATAAGCTGGCAGGGCGGCCCGAAATACGGTATTATCACATCCCCCTGATGGAGCAGGACCTTTCGCCCGAGGGACAGTTGCAGCTTGCCAAAAGCTGGGAACTGAGCGATATGTATTTGGAGCTGGTAAAACGGAAGGCGGCCGTTGCCCAGATATTCGAGGCCATTGGAGGCGAAGAGGATGGCTGTGTTTTGTTCCATTGCGCCGGAGGGAAAGACCGCACGGGACTTTTGGGTATGCTGCTGATGATGCTGGCCGGGGCCGATTACCAGGACTGCCAAACCAGCTACATGCAGTCCTGCATCCACCTCTCCCGCAATGCGGCCTTTGGGGCGGATAGCCCCCTTGCGCAGGAATTTGCCCACCTGCTCAACTCCAATGCCGAAAACATTGCCCCCAGCTACCGGTATGTGCAAAGCTGCAAAAACGGCATAGAGGGTTACTTGGAGGCCTGCGGCGTACAGGCGGCCACCATAGCGCGGATAAAAGACCGCATGCTGGCGGCCTGTTAGGGTGAACTTTTCAAAAACCATTATGCAGGGTTTGGCTTAATGAGCAAACAGCTATGGGCTCTATAGGGGTTCATTTACCGCAACAGCGCTTTTGGGCATCCTGCCCAAAAGCGCTGTTTGTATGGAATGCAGAGGCTAATACTCATCAAACATCCGCTGTATTTCAGCAGGGGTTGCCGCGGCGGTAAGGGCCAGCATCAACAGCACCCTGGCCTTTGCAGGGCTCAGTGAATCGGCCGCAATGGTTCCCAGTGCATCATCGTCAAGGCCGGTGTTGCGCTTTACAACGCCGCTGGTTAGTTTGGTGGAGCGTACCACCGTGACATCCCTGCCCGTAAGCTGCCGCACCTTGGCCTGCCATGCCGCCGAAAAGCCCCCATCCCCGGCGCCCGCTATCACAATGCCCTTGCAGCTTTGGGCCAGGTATTCCAAAAGGGCGGGGTCACTGCCTGCGTAAAAGGGGGCAACCTCCACCTTGGGCAGTTCACTGTGGCCGGTCAGGTCAAACTCGGCGGCGCTTGTGTGCCGCTTTAGGGTGCTAAAATAGAAAATGGGTTGTTCCTCACGCATATAGCCAAGGCAGCCAAAATCCATGCTGCCAAAGGCGTCCGGCCGAAAAGTATTTAATTTTGCCACCTCCCGCGCACTGTACACTGCGTCGGAAAAAACCACCAGTACCCCCTTGCCCCGGGCGTTCTCGCTGCCTGCAAGGCCCACGGCCTGGTAGAGGTTCAAGGGGCCGTCGGGGCTGGTGGCGGTGGCGGGGCGCATGGCGCCGGTAAGCACCACAGGTTTTTGGGTTTTTACGGTAAGATGCAAAAAGTAGGCGGTCTCCTCCAGGGTGTCTGTCCCGTGGGTAATCACTATGCCGTCTATGTTCGTATTTGCAAGGGCATTCACCCTTTCGGCCAGGGCCAGCCAAACATCTGTCGTCATATCAATGCTATCACGGTTCAGGGGCTGTTCAAAGCTGATTTCGGCCAGGGTATGCAGGCGCGGCACCGAGGCCAGCAGCCTGTCGATGCCAATTTTCCCGGCCTTGTAGCCCGCGGTGCGGCCCTCATCGCCCTGGCCCCCAATGGTGCCGCCTGTGGCAATGATATGTACCTGTTTTTTCATGTTGCCCCCTGTTTCGCCCTGCTGCCACGGCGGCAGGCGGGCGGTGTTTTGTGTATACGCTTCGCTGAACCTTGCTTTAGAGGCAAAGCGCCTGTTTTAAGGTGCGCAGAGAGGCCAGGTGCCCCTCCAGCATGGGCTGCGTCATATCCTCCATCTCCAGGGCCACCTCCTCGGTGTAACCGGCCATCCGCACCGCCGAAAAAAACTCCTGCCACCACTGTACGCCGTGCCCCGCGCCCACGGCCACATAGTTCCACGCGCGGCTGGCAAAGGCCTCAATTGGTTTTGTGTCCAGCATCCCGTTCGGGCCGTACATCCGGCGCTCAGGGCGGGAATCCTTACCGTGGATGTGATAGATAGCCCCCGCCTCCCCCAGCAGGCGCGCGGCCTCAATGGGGTCTCCCCCCATCCAAAACAGGTGGGAGGGGTCAAGGTTCATCCCCACGGCGGAACCTACCGCCTTACGCAGGCGCAGCAGGGTTTCTGGGTTGTACACAAGCTGCATGGCGTGGTTTTCCAGCGCAATGCGGGTAACGCCCTGTTCGGCGGCCAGTTTTACCAGTTTTTCCCAGGCCGGCAGGGCCACTTCGTTCCACTGGTAGTCCAAAATATCCTGGGTTTCGGGCGGCCAAGAGGCCGTCACCCACACGGGGGTTTTGTCGCCAGGGCAACCGGCGGGCAGGCCGCTCATCATCACAACCTTTTCCACCCCCAAAAGCCCCGCCAGACGGAAGGTTTTTTCGGTTATCTCCCAGTGCTGGCGGTAGGCCAGCGGGTTGCCCGAACAGTTCAGCGCACAAAGGCTAAGGCCCCGCCCGTGCATCTCATCCAGCCAGCTTTTGCGCGCCGTTTGGGAGGCCAGCAGGTCGTCCAGGTTGATATGTGGCGCCGAGGACCAGTTGCCCGTGCCAATTTCCAGCGCTTGCACCCCCTGTGCGGCGCAAAAATCCAGCATCTCGGGGTAGGGCATATCCAGCGTACAGGTTTTTACCGCAAGTTTCATAAAAGGCTCCTTCGCGTATTCTCATTCCCATTCATATTGGCTGGGCAAAAATACATCCACATAGGTATACTCCCCAAGTTTAGAAACAGGACGATTGCCAGCGCGGCAAGAGAGAGAATTGTTGTGGTTTTTCTCATGGCCAAGGGCATTCAGGCAAGTAAAAGCTGCAAATGGGTTCTTTCCCCATTCCACACCGCCCGCAAGCGGTTATTGGGGTAAATCTCTTCTATATTGGGCGAAAGGTAGAGGTATTGGATGTCATAACGGATTTCTTTTACCAGCACGCCCTCATGGAAAAACAGTAGCCGTTTGATGTGCGGTTCGGGTAGGGGTTTAACGGAAAACTCCACACCATATTTAGCCTTAATGGCCTCCCCATCATCGTAAGTTACCATGTCGTGATAGGCAACATCCCAGGAAAAACCGAAAATTTCCGACAGGGTAAAAGCATCGTGCTTTTTTGCATATTGCTCGATAGGCCAGGAAGTTTTTTGGTACAGGCAGAGGATAACACCCAAAGCCAGGGCCAGCAACAACAAGGCCAGGGCCAGGAGGGGAACAAGTATTTTGGTTCGAATATTCATCTCTCCCCTGCTTTTCTTTACCTGTTATTTTAGGCTGTAATGCAAAGTTTTATAGCCGGGACGAAACCATCCTCGGTTTGATAGGCCTTCAGCATTTCTGTGGCCACCTCCCCCACCCGAAGGGTTTTTTCCACATCGTAGCCAGGGCCAAAATCATAATTGAGGAGGAAAATCACTTTTTCCACAAACGGGTTTTGGAAAAGAAAAGAGAGGAAATTTTGCAGTTTTTTCAGCCTCACCGGGAGGCTCTCGGGAACGTCCCCTTCTTTGCCATCCACCAAAACACCCTGCGGTGCAAAAAGCGCCTCGGCCACATTATCCAAAGGGGTATCCACCAGTTCAAACAGAATGGCCCGCTCTGCGGAAAGCTTATGAAACAGTTCATAAGTCCGCACAGATACATTCCCCCCAAGGCAGATGCCCATCCGCAGTGCATTGGCCTTTTCGGCAGAGGCAAACGCGATGTTTTCCTCTATTTTTACATCTGCTTTATCCAAATTCAAATAAATGGCTCCGCAGGCTCTGGTACTCATAGTTTCACTCCTGGGGGTAGGGTTATGGTCAGTCCAGTATTCCCTGTGCCTTTGTTGTCTACTACCCGCCCAAAATTTCAAGGCACTGCTTTAGCCTTTTTTCCAAATACGCTGCAACCAGTTCCACCATCGGTGCCGCCTTCTCCTCTTTATAGTAACTGTCAAAGCAGCTATCATAGCGTTTCCTGTCCGAGAATTTCACGTCAATAGGTGGATAGCCCGCCTGCATCAGCATGAGGTTCAAAAGTAGCCGGCCAGTACGGCCATTCCCATCAACAAAAGGGTGAATCCCTTCAAAATCGAGATGAAAGACAGAGGCATTCTCTATGGGGTGACGTCTGGTCTCTTTCTGCCTTGCCACCAATTGTTCCATCTGCACAGCCACCAAATAGGGCTGCGGCGGCAGATGGTAGGCCCCCATGATCACCACAGGAATGCTGCGATACACCCCTTTATCATCCGGTCTGTCCATCAAAACCAAAGCGTGGATGTTCTTGATGACCGTCTCATTTAGGGCGACATTTTCTGATATTAGGCGCTCCACATACAAGAAGGCATCCCGGTGGCCCACGGCCTCGAGGTGATCTTTGAGGGGTTTCTGGTCGATGGTGAGGCCCTCGAGCACAAGGGCCGTTTCCCGCAGTGTGAGGGTGTTGCCCTCAATGGCATTGGAGTTGTAGGTGAACTCCACCAGGAATTCTTCTTTCAGGCGGCCCAACTCACCAGCAGTAAATGGACGGCGTTTGGCAAGTTCACCTTTGAGAGCGTCCACTCGCGCAAACAGGCTGCTGTAAGCATCGGGAATTACTTTGCCCCGCAGGCTTCGTCCATCGGCAGGCTTAATGGCATCTACTGGGATACGGTAGGAGCGGCCCACTTTGATTGCACCCTCCACCTTGCCTTGCTCGCAGAGCAAGCGAACCCGGCGGTCAGACAGGCTCCAGCGTTCAGACGCTTGTTTTACACTGATAGATTCCATGGGCAACACCTCATTTTCCGCTTTTTATTATACAGCAGAAACGGAATGATATCAACATAGATTTGAATTGCTCTTATTATTTATTCCGAAAAGTTTTTGATGGGAAACTGAATCTCGGTCAGCCACTCCCGCTCGTCGTCTTTGTTCCATATGCCGTCGATGTAGGATTCCCGGGGTATGCCGCCGGGCTCATACCCGTTGTTTTCCATCCAGGCTGTGAGTGACAGATAGGCCTTGGGCAGGGTGCTGTAGCTGCCCTTGTGGAACAGGCAGGCCGCCTGCGGAATTTTGGGCATCACCCGGAAGGTGAGGCCCTTGGCATCGGGTTGCAGCCTCGTCACAGCCTCGCAAACCTCTACGTCGATGTCCCGCTCTTTGAACTCGCCGTCATGGTAGAGGTTAAAACAGTATTCGGGTTTTGCGCAGACACAGCCCAGTTCCGCCATTGTCTCGCCCATGCCCGGCATCACATGGAATAAATCCCCGTGGGAGGCCAGGATAAGACGCTTTGAGGCCACAATGACCTCGGAAATTTCCTTCACCAGAACCTCCGAATCTCCGTATAAATGGCCTTCCTCCTCACAGAGATAGTATTCCACCTCTGCCAGCCGCCGGGTTTTTTCCGCAATTTCCCCCAGAAGCTCCGCCCTCTTTTTGGCCAGAAAGTTTCCCTTCTCCTTGCCCTCCAGAATGGCCCCTATGTCCTCCAGCCCAAAGCCCATCTGTTTCAGCGCGCCTATGCGGTGGAGGGTGTAGCTTTGCCCCAGCGAATAGTAACGGTATCCCGTTTCTGGGTCGATGAAACAGGGCTTTAGCAGCCCTATCTCATCGTAGTGATGCAGTGTTTTGATGGTAACACGGTTCATTTTGGAGAAAAGACCAATCTGGTACAAACAATCACTCCCACCGGAAAGTTTTGATGGCGATGAGCACGGCCGCCGCACCGATGCCCACCATAACGAGGGTGGCCACCAGGTCGTTTAGGATACTGCCCCCAAGGGCAACCGTTTCCAGCAGATTGATGCCCTGGGTGAGAGGCAGCACCTGCAACACCGTCACCACGCCCCGTGGCAGTATGTCCAGGGGAAGGGTGGCGCCGGAGAAAAGCAGCATGGGGAAATAGACAATGCTGCACAGCAGGCTGGCTGTGTTGGCATCTTTGGAAAGACTGGCAATGACCATGCCGATGCCAAAGATGCCGAATGCCACCAGAAGGTAAGAAACCAGATAGAGGAGAGGGTTTCCCTGCATCCGGTAGCCAAAGAAGACCGTCATGGTGAGCCAGACAAGCACAGAGGACACCAGCGCCAATGCCAGCTTAACGCTGAACTGTGTAAAAAGGATGAGCGAAGGCTTCACCGGCGTCACTTTTAGCTGTTTCAGTATTTTGGCGTCTCGGTAGCCAGCCAGTGTGAGTGGCAGGCCCATCAGCCCCATGGCGGCAAGGCCGATGGTGCTGGCGGAAGCGAAGGTTTTGCCCATCATCTCGGTGTTGCCGCTGCCATAGATGGCAACCAGAATGACGGCCAGCACCACCGGGAAAATGAAGGCGAAAATAGGCACATCCAACTGGCGAAGGCCCAGCAGAAACTCGGTTTTGAAGGTGGCCTTAAAAGTTTTCATCATTTTCCTCCCCAGTATACCACAGATAGGCTTCTTCCAAGGTCGGCCTACCGCTTTTTTCCACCACCTCTTTTGTGGTGCCTGTAACAATGATTTCACCGTCTACGATGATGCCGATGCGGTCACAAAGCGCTTCCACCTCATCCATGTAGTGGGAGGTGAGTAGCACCGTCACCCCTTTTTCTTTCAGCCCGCTAAGTTCCTTCCACACCTGGCGGCGGGCCCGTGTGTCCAGCCCTGTGGTCAGTTCATCCAAAAAGATGATGTCCGGGTTTGGAATGAGGGTGAGCAGCACCGACAGCTTTTGCTTTTCCCCGCCGGACAGCTTTTCCACGTACATTTTTTCTTTCCCACCCAGCCCGAAGGAGGTAAGCAGCCCTTCCCAGTCCGCCGGGTTTTTGTAGTAGGACGCCGTCAACGCGCAGAGTTCTGCCACCTTGATTTTGTCTTGATAGTGGGACTGCTGAAATTGCACCCCGATTTTCTCGAAGATGGCTTTCTTCATCTTTTTGGGTGAGTGTCCCAGTAGTGTGATTTCACCCCCGTCATACCCTTTCATCCCTAGAATGCAGTCGATGGCGGTAGATTTCCCCGCACCGTTGTGCCCCAAAAGACCGTAGAACTCCCCCTTTTTCAAGTGGAAAGACAGGTTTCTCAGAACCGTCCTGGTTCCATAGCGTTTTTCAAGGTTTACTACCTGCAAAATATCCGTCACGTGTACTCCCTCCTCTATGGCGGTTGTTTCGTCCGGAATTCAGAATACAGTCTCCGGTAGGGTGAGGGTCAAGCACGAACTTTTTAGAAATGAGGAGACAGTAAGTTCTCCTGCCTGCCCCACGACGTTCCCTCACGTTTTATCTTATACGTTCTTCTCATTTCCGCTCTGCGCTTTGTTGGCGGGAAAACATTGACACAGGGCGTGGACAAGTAGTATACTAACGGCAACTTACACGTTTAAGTGGTTGGTGTCGATTGTGAGGAGGGGTTTTGCGGTGCCCCATGTTGCGGCACCTGTGCCGAAACACCGCAGCGGGGAGGGGTTTGCCATGGAAGCGCACGATTACTGCCTTGCCTGTTTTTTGCCCACCGGGGGCTACGAGGTTTGCCCCCACTGCGGCTTTGTGCAAAACACACCCAACCGGCCCGCCTACATGTTGCAGCCCGGTACGCGGCTTTGGGGGCGGTATATTGTGGGTATCGTGCTGGGCATTGGGGGGTTTGGGGTTACCTACAAAGCCTACGATATTCGCCTTTCTACCCCCGTTGCCATCAAGGAGTTTTTCCCCCAAAACCTGGCCAGCCGCATTGCCGGGCAGGAAAAACTGCGGGTGTTTTCGGGCAATACCATAGAGACGTACCAGCAGCAGCTGGCGCGCTTTTTGGAAGAGGCCAAGCATATGGCCCAGTTTAGCGGCGAAGCCAACATTGTGAACGTGCTGGACTATTTTGAAGAAAACAACACCGCCTATATTGTAATGGAATACCTGGAAGGCGAGACACTTAAGCAATATCTGGCGAAAAATGGGGGCAGCCTGCCGACGGAGGAGGCCGCCCGCATTATGGAGGGCCTGCTCAAAGCCCTCGGGGGCATCCACGAAAAAGGGGTATTGCACCGGGATATCAGCCCAGATAATATTTATATTCTGAAAAACGGCGCCGTAAAAGTGCTGGATTTTGGTGCGGCCCGTTTTTCCGCCAAAGAGGAATGGACGCAGAGCGTGGTGGTGAAAAAGGGCTACGCCCCGCCCGAGCAATACCGCAGCAACATGAAGCAGACCCCCCGCACGGATTTATATGCCGCGGGGGCCACCTGGTACAAGATGCTGACGGGGGAAACACCAGAAGAATCTATAGAGCGCTGGGAGAAGGACGGCCTGCGGCGTCCCTCGCAGCTTGGGGCGGCCGTAGACACCCAGGTGGACAAAGCCGTGATGAAGGCCCTGGCTTTGCGCCCGGAAATACGGTTTTCCTCCACAAAAGAAATGCTGGGGGCGGTGCAGGGCCAAACTGGTTTTGATTTTCCCGAGGCGGAACTGAAAAAACGCAAACGGCTGCGCACCCTCTCGGTGGTGTTTTCGGTGGTGGCTTTGGTGGTGGCGGGGGCCATTGTGGGCTGGCAGCTTAGCAGCGTACCCGCGGCCACCGTGCTGGGCCCCACCCTGGCCGATTTGGACGTCCAGCCGGACAGCATTGTGATGAACATTACCGAATATGAGGACGAAGAGGGCATTTACAAGGAACTGGCCGGGGCCTTTATGCAGAAGTATCCCCAGTACCAAATTGAGTTTTTGGTCTCCCCCTATGAGGATATCCAGGAACGCCGGGTACCCATTGAGGGGGAAGCCGCCCCCACCATCCTCACCACCTACCCGGACGATGACCCCCTGCCCCTGGCGGATGTTTCCCCCCTACTGGCGGGCCTGAACCGGGAGGACTACTACCTGTACAAAGACTATGAGGCCTATTTCCCAAGAGAAGAGGACGACCTGCCCCACCCCTATGTCATCCCTTTGGGCATGCGTATAATGCCCATCTTCTACACAGACGCCGTCAAGGCCCAAACACAGGGCCTCATTCTGCCGGAGGCCATCACGTCTTTTGCGCAATTTGCCGATTTATACCTGCAAAGCCCGGTTTCCTTTGATATGGGCCCCGCTGATTTTTTCAGCCTTGCCGCCCATTTCCACCCGGAGATGAACCGGGACAAAAAAGTGAACCTGGGCGCGCAAAAAGAGCTTTTGGAAAAGCTGCTAAGCGCCTACCAGGCCCGAGACCAAGACGCGGCATATCTGGAAAGATCTGTTATGTATGGGGATTTGACTTCGGCTTCGCTGATGTACAGCCAGCGGGACTATTTTGGCAGCAATGCCGGCATTCTGCCGGTGCTAAAAAACAACCGGGCGGACGCGTATTTTCAGGAATATTACTACATAAACGCCAAGGTGAGCGAAAACAAGCAGCGGGTGGGCATGTTGTTTTTGCACTTTTTGCTAAGCGAATACGCCCAAACCAGCCTGTACGTGCACAACACCGGCAGCCTGCCCCTGAATAAAGCATCGATGGAATCGCTTTTCGCGCTGTACCCCATGGCCCAGCCGATGGAGCCCTATTTTGCCTACAGTGATGAGGCGTTTGGCAATCTGCCCTGGCGGCTGATTGAGCAGATACGCGAAAAAACTAAGGATGACGCCGCCGCCTGGACGGGCGAAGAACTGTTTGCCCTGTGCGAAAACTATAGCCCGAATTAAACCGGGGCCGCTTACACACCCCCCAAAAAAGGAGGCCACCACCATGCTGCGCTGTTTGGGCTGTATGCGGGAATATGCCGGGCAAGCCGAAGCTTGCCCCCACTGCGGCTACGCACAAAGCACCCCGGCCAAAGAGGCCTACCACCTGCCCCCCGGCACCATCTTGCAGGGGCGGTACATCGCGGGCAAAACCCTTGGCTACGGGGGCTTTGGCGTCAC
The DNA here is from genome assembly GCA_964550985.1 of uncultured Oscillospiraceae bacterium. GTDB lineage: Bacteria > Bacillota > Clostridia > Oscillospirales > Ruminococcaceae > JAAYCI01. Next base: position 2,237 of record CAZKBM010000035.1, on the reverse strand, counting down.
CTACATCGGCTACGACGCCGCGCTGGAACGGACTGTGGCCATCAAGGAGTTTTTGCCCGCCAGCTTTGCCACCCGCCTGCCGGGCGAAACCACGGTAAGCGTGTATGAGGGCGAGGCCAGCACCCAGTTTGGCGCGGGCCTCACCCGCTTTTTAGACGAAGCGCGCACCCTGGCGCAGTTTAACGGCATCCCCGGCATAGTGGATATCTACGACAGTTTTGGCGGCAACAACACCGCCTACATTGTGATGCAGTACCTGCGCGGCCAGGACGCAAAAAGCCTATTGGCGGAAAAAGGCCCCCTGCCCTATGAGGAGGCCCTCGATATCATTCTGCCCGTGTGCGATACCCTTGCGGCGGTGCATCAAAAGGGCATCATCCACCGCGATATCAGCCCCGACAACATCTACCTCACCGAAGAGGGAGAGGTGAAACTGCTGGACTTTGGCGCGGCCCGCTACGAGAGCGCGCTGAACAGCAAGAGCCTCTCGGTGATATTGAAGAGCGGCTACGCGCCCGAGGAACAGTACCGCAGCCGGGGCGAGCAGGGCCCCTGGACGGATGTGTATGCCCTGGCCGCCACCTTCTACAAGCTGCTCTGCGGCCAAACCCCGCCGGACAGCATGGAGCGGGCCATTCAGGACGAGCTGAAAGAGCCCTCCAAGCTGGGGGCCACCCTGCCGCCCAGCGCCGAAAATGCCATTCTCAACGCCCTGTGCGTGCGCGGGGCCGACCGCACCCAGAGCGCGGCGGCCTTTAAAGAGGCCCTATTGAGCGACGGTGTGCAGCGCGTGAAGGTAAAGCCCCAAAAAAGCGGGCTAACGCGGGTGCCGCTGGGGGCAAAAGTGGCCCTTGGCCTAAGCGTGGCGCTGCTGCTGGGGCTGGGGCTGTTTGCCGCCGCGGGCGGCTTTGCGGGCGACAGCCTGGTGATTGGCGGCACAAAGCTGCAGGACGACTATGGCTCGGCCACCAAAGAGGGCTTTGCCAGCGTGCCCGGCCTGGTGGGCAAAACCCCCGAAGAGGCAAAGGCCTTGCTGGAGGAGGCCGGGCTGCAATATCAGGAGGGCGGGTATGTGTTCTCCCTGGAAAGCGCAGAAAGCCCCACCGTGGCCGAGCAGAGCGAGCCGCCCGGCCTGCAGCTGGCGCTGGGCAGCCCCGTTACGCTGAAACTGTACATGGGCGAGCTGCTGGAGGCAATGGAAAAGGGCTTTTTGCCAAACTATGTGGGGCAAGATTATCTCGCCTTAAGTCAGCTTACGGCAAACCTGTACGGCAACAACTTCACATTCGACACCCGAGGCTTGAGAACGAGCTACGTGTACAGCAGCGAGGCGGAGCTGGGCCTAGTGCAGGAGATTGTGCAAAAGAAGGATGAAGAAGACGGGCAGGTGTATTACGAGGCCCTGGTGGGGGCGGGGCCCAAAGGCGCGCCAGACGGCTATGGCCAGCTGCGCCTGGCCTACCCGCAAGGAGGGAACGTATACTATATGGTGAGCTTGGCGGAAAACGCGGAAGAAGAGAGATACCCCTTCCGCGTACAGGTTTTGGCGCGGCCGGTGGGCGAGGGGGAGTACCAGCCAGTATACCCAGAGCAAAGCACGGTCAGTAATACCCTCTACACGCATGAGCCGGACTGGCCCATACAGTTTGAAAAGGGTTTTATGATACCACTGATGGCACGCTTCCCCCAGTGGGAGGGCAGAACCCTGGAGCTGCGCCTGGAACGCAGGCGCGAGGACGGCAGCCTTATAGACGCCATCGACATGGAGCAGAAGCTGCGCTTTAGCTACACCGAAAAGCAGCCTCCCCAGGTGGATGGTATGCGTACGCTTTCCACGGAGGAGGTTCGTGTTCTTGTGGAGCAAGAGGGTCTGGACTATTTGAACATAGAAGATTTTTTGCAGAACCCTGGGCAGAGAAAGTATTGGGGCATTGTAGAGGCAAAGGGGAACTTCCCCAAAGAAGACTATTTCATTTCTAGCGCAGGCGATTTGGGATTTCGTTCTTTTGATGCGCAAAACCAGGAAACAGCTCACTTTGTTAACCCTTTAGAGGAACTGAAAGAAGAGGAAAGCTGGTATCTCTCGGGCAATAACCACGGCGAGATTAGCCCGTATGACGAAAATGGCGTGTATGAATATTCCGGCAGCCAGCCAGCCGAGGTGACGGTGCCTGTGGACTTTTCGGCCAGCGATGCAAATGGCGAGCTGCTGCGAGAGAGAACCGACAGCATGGACC
>CAZKBM010000034.1:0-30507 GCA_964550985.1 uncultured Oscillospiraceae bacterium | reverse complement strand
ATAAAACTGTTTTTGCCGGTGCGGTGTGTAAGTTATTTGTGAAAATGCTGTAGGGTAAAACCGGTAAACGCCCCTATCCGTATACCGCTGGAACCATAAAAGTATCTAAGGCAACACCGCACAAAGCTGACCCAGCCGCATCACCGGCATCTTTACTCGTCATATTCCCCAAAAATGCGCGGGAATACACCCAGTATTCCCTGTGCTTTTTGTGAAATCTGCCAAGCAAATCTGCTCGGCGCTTCACCCACGCTTCTCTGTGCGGTATTGCCCTAAATACCCCCGCTTACGCAACAGTAGAGTTTGTTCCGGCTTTTTTAGAAAATGGCCAAGGAGGGTGCTGTGGAATCGATGGTATTTTCCGTTTTAAATAACATTTTGGAAGAGATGCATGACGGAATTAGCATTACGGATGGCGAGGGGATTATCCTGCAGATAGGAAAAACCTGCCGGAATATCTATGGGATAGAGGAACAAAGCTATGTGGGCCAGCATGTATCGGTGCTGGAGGATATCGGCCTGTTTTCCCCTTCTGTTGCCCTAAAAGTGCTGGAGAGCAGAGAGCGGGTTACCATTACCCAGCCAGACAGGCATGGCCAGAAGCTGCTGGTGACGGGTGTGCCTATTTTTGATGATGAGAGAAAAAATATTCTATATGTCATCAGTTATGCCTCTTGGGATAGCGCCAATGTGCGCCAGTTGCAAGCCCACTATGAGCAACTGCAAAAAGAGATACAGCGCAGCAACCAGGAAATTAAAGCCATGCGGAAGAACCTGCTTTCGGTTGAACTGGTTGCCGGCAGTGAAAAGATGAAAAAAGTTAGGCAATTGGCAGACAAAGTGGCGGAAATTGACCTGCAACTGTTGGTGGTGGGGGACAAGGGTACGGGAAAATCCATATTGGCAAAATATATCCATACAAGGTCCCCCCGTGCAAAAAACCCGTTTGTCAAAATGAGCTGCAGCGCTTTTCCGGGCCAGATATTGGGGGATGAGTTATTTGGCTATGTGAAAATCAACCAGGCAACGGGCGAAGAGACAGAGAAAATTGGCCTGTGTGAAGTGTCGGATTCCGGCACCCTTTTTTTAGAGGACATAGACTGTATGAGCTGGGAAATTCAGGGCTCTCTGCTATACCTGATAGAAAATGGTTGTTACTTTAAAACCAACAGCAAAGAAGTAAAACATGTGAATGTCCGGGTAATCGCTTCCACAAAGCGGGATTTAAGCGAGCAGGTGCGCAGGGGGAAATTTCGTGAAGAACTGTATTACCGCTTAAATGTGGCAACCATTCGTATACCACGCCTGAAAGAGCGGGCGGAAGACCTGCCCATTTTAACCGATTTGTTTTTGCAAAACGCTATGGCAAAGCATGGCAAGAAAGTGGTTCTTTCCCGGCAGGTGCGGGAGATGTTCTCCCTGTATGACTGGCCCGGCAACGTAAGAGAACTGAAATACCTGGTAGAGCAACTGGTGTTTTCTGTGGAAGATGAGGTGATTCAAAGTTACCATCTTCCGGGAAATATCTCACCTTTTTCGTCTGAAAATTATGGCGCGACCATCGATTTGAAAGAATATATGGACTATTACGAAGGACGCCTGATTTTGCAGGTGTACGAAAAATGCAAAACCACCGTAAAACTGGCGCAGTACCTGGGTATAAGCCAGGCCTCGGCCGTGCGGAAACTGCAAAAATACAAAAAGCTGATTTCGGATGGCGACGGCGATTGATTTTGGGTTTGCCAAGGTTTGCCAGGGCTTGCACAGGCAGGGGCGGCCAAAAAAGTGGTGGGCGGCTGGCCCCCTATCCCGGCCCCCAAAAATGGCAAGAAGCCAGCCCTGTCCCGGCCTCCAAGCGGCCGGTTGCATGCCCCCAGACAAAAGCATAAGAGGCTGCTGAAAGCCCTGCCAAAAAAGAAAAACGCCGGAGAAGCTTCTCCAGCGTTTTTCTTTTTTGGGGCCAGGCTTAGGGTGCTGTGAAAAAGCTCTTCCACCTTGCCTTTTGTGCCACGCAACAGCCCCTTTGCCTTACCAGTACCAGTTGGTGCCTTACACACTGTGTTTAGCCCCAGCCGGGGAAGGGGTAGGCGGGCTTATGGTTTGCATATTGTTCGGGGTAAACACAGTACCAGTCCTTGCCGGAAGCGTCGGCCGTAGCGATATCCTCCGGGATGTACTGGCCCACCCCCCAGCTAAATTCGGCCTTATTGCCACCCGAATCATTCATAGAATAGGCATAACCGGCCAGGGTAAATTCATTGTTTACCATGGCGTCTATCATGGCCTGCTTTTCTATAGACCCGGCCTTGTTGGCGGCTTTGGCCGCCAGTTCCACGGCCATAAAGCCACAAATCAGGTCGTTTCCGGGAATACTGTTGTACTTGTCCATGGTCAATTTGGCAAGGTAATCTTTGCTTTCAGACTGGTAGGCGTCTTTATACACGGCATAGCCAAAAAAGCCGCGTTTGGCCACGTCGGGCGCAAGGCCCCCTATTTCGGCATCCGTCCAGGATAGCGGGTCCCAGCTCATGCCCTCGATGATCATATAGTCTGCCGAGTAATCCAGTTCCTTGCATTTTTCCACAAAGCTTACACAGCCCTCCAGGTAGTGCGGCACAAACACAATATCGGGCTGAATTTCTTTCAGCCGCGAAACCACGGGGGTCCAGTCGGCAATCATGGGGTCAAAAAATTCTTGATACACGATGTTAAAGCCGTTTTCTTCCCAGTAGGGCACCACCGATTCAGCAATCTCGTGCCCATAGTTAATTTCCAGGTTCACAACGGCAATATCCTGGGGTTTTTCAAGGCCCTGCTCGTTCCATTCATCAAACTTTACAAAAAATTCGGCCACGTCATGCCACCACATGCCGCCACGCCACTTGTCATCCATTTGAATGTTTACGATGGACTGACCAAAACTATCGTTGGCGTCGTAGCTATCTGCGGCAATACAGAACATCAGCTGGTCGTGCTTGGCCACCACCGGCGCAGCCGCCAGGAAGGGCGAGGTATAGGGCGAGAGCAGAAAATCCACCTTGTCCTGGGTAATCAGTTTTTCGTACAACATGGGAATTTTGGTCTCGTCAAACTCGTCGTCGTAGTACTTGAGTTCCACCGGTCGCCCGTTGATGCCGCCCAGTTCTTCGTTTACGTACTGAATGGCCCAGTTGGCGCCTTCAAAAGCCATTTGCCCCGCATGGGCCACAGGGCCTGAAAGGGTGAAGGTGCTGCCAATTACCACCGGGTCTGCACTGCCAGAGGCGGCGCTCTGGCCACCCGCGGCCTGTGATGAAGCGGCTGTGCTTCCGCCTCCGCCGCCACCGCCGCAGGCGGAGAGCACCAGGCAAAGCGCCAAAATTAGGGCCAGGGCGATGGAAGCTTTTCTTCGGTTGTTCATTTTGTCCTCCTTTTTTATCCTCCAATATATATTTTTTGAACTTCGTCGGTTTGAAGCAGTGCCTCGGCGCTGTCCTCTAGCAAAATTTGCCCCTGGGCCATTACATAACCCCTGGTGGCAAAGTGTAGGGCAATGTCTACAATTTGTTCCACCAGCACTACGGGAATTTGCAGGGATTGGGTAAGTTCTTTCAGCATAGCGTATAATTCTTCCACCACTTTTGGCGCCAGCCCCATGGAGATATCGTCCAAAAGTAAAATTTTTGGCTTTCCCATCAGGGCTTTGCCCACGGCCAGCATCTTTCTTTGCCCGCCGCTTAAGGACTTGGCCGCAAGCGCCCGTTTTTCTTTCAGCACGGGGAAAAAGGTAAATACCCGCTCCATGTCCTCTGCCAGTTCCGTTTTTGTGGTTTTGGCCCGTGCGGCAATCTGTAAATTTTCCTCAATGCTCAGGCTGGGAAATACGCCTCCTTCCTCGGGAACCTGGATGATTCCTTTTTCCACAATTTTATGCGGCAGCCAGCCGTCTATCCTTTCCCCCAAATACTGGATGGAGCCTTTACGGGGCTTTAAAAGCCCCGAAAGCGTGCTCATCAGTGTACTTTTGCCGGCTCCATTCGCCCCCACAAAGGCCACGCATTCGCCCTCTTCTATATGGAAGCTAACGCCCTGCAAAACGGTTTGTTCCGCGTCGTAACCAACCCAAAGGTCCCGTACTTCCAATACACTCATAGCGTACGCCCCCCAAGATACGCCTCAATGACCTGGCTATCCTTTGCAACCTCTTCTGGGCTACCCTCTGCAATAACGCTGCCACTGTGCAAAACCGATACTTTATCGCAAATTTCTTTGATGAACATCATGATGTGTTCCACCACCAAAATGGTTAGCCCGTAGCTGGCCAGTTTTTTCATCAGGCGCATTCTCTCGTAAATCTCCTCGCCGGAAAGGCCGCAGGAAACTTCGTCAAACAACAGTATTTTGGGGTTGCAAGCCAGGGCCCTAGCAATTTCCACATTCTTTTTGTCCGGCAGGGAGAGGTCGGCCGAGAGAACATGCCTTTTATCGGCAAGGCCGGTAATCTCCAAAATTTCCTCAATGGTGAAAATTTGCTGCGCACGGTTTGCCTCCCCTGCCGTGCCGCGGGCAACGCGGATGTTTTCAAGCGGGCTCATGCTGGTGAAAGGCATGACCATTTGGAAGCAGCGGCCTATGCCCATGCGCGCCAGTTGCCAGGTTTTTGCCCCCGTGATGTTTTTCCCCTGGTAGAGGACCTGGCCCTTATCCGGCTTATACACACCGGTGATGATGTTGAAGAGGGTGGTTTTCCCCGAGCCGTTGGTGCCAATAATTCCGTAAATCTGTTTTTCTTCAACAGACAGGTTGACACCCGAGAAGACCTCCAGCCCGCCAAAACTCATTTTCAAATCCTTTAGTTCTAATATGGCCAAAGCTTTTTCCTCTCCTTCATACGGTATTTTGGGGTTTATCTTTGGCATTTCGCAGCTTGCCCACCAGTTTCAGCGCCAATCTTTTCAAACCGGGATAGATGCCCTCTTTGCTCGTCATCATAATAACGATAAGCAAAACGCCAAGAACGAGGTAGTGGCCACCGTTCACCGGGATGGTAGAGCGGGAAAACTCTTGGATCATGATGACTAAGAAGCCGCCCACCACCGGCCCAAGCACCGTGCCCACACCGCCCAGATAAGGCCCGAGTAAGATAGAGGTGCTGGTGTTTGTGCTAAAACCGGCCTCGGGGTTTACAAACGAGCTGTAAAGGGCAAAAAACCCCCCGGCCAAAGCCGTTAGAAAAGCCCCTATCACCAGTGCGGTTGCCTTTGTACGGTAGAGGTTGATGCCCACCATCTCCGCCGCTTCGGGTACATCGCGCACCGCGCGGAAACGAAGCCCCAAGTTTTGGTGAACCAGCCACTGGATGAAGATGGCCGTTAGAATGGTTACGGCCACAATGATGGGGAACAGGACGTTTGAATCCACATGGGGTATAAAAATACCCTTGGTGGCAAAAAGCGCCGGGGTGGCAACCACCACGCTGTGGAACACAATGCCAAGGCCAAAGGTGCCAATGAGGAAGGGGAAGCCCCTTACACGCAGCAGCGGGTAGGAGATGAGAAGTGCAAACAAAGCCGCCACCACCGCACCCACCAGTACCAGCGCATAAAGCTGCAGGGGAACATTCTTTTGCAAATCCACCATTTTGTACCCCACAGGCAGGCCCACGGCGTAGGCGCCTATGCCAAAAAACACGGCGTGCCCAAAAGAAATTTCTCCAATATATCCGCCCAGCAAGTTCCAACCCTGCCCGGCAATAACAAACAGGCAGATGTATACCAAAAAGTTTGCGGTGAAGAGGTTGTCGCCCAAAAACAGGTAGAGTAGGTAGGCCACAAAAAGGAGTAAGCCAACCACGGCCCATTGAATGAGGGTCTTTTTATCCGGCGATAATGTTTTCATGTTAGGCCCCCCATACTACACTTTGCTTTTGCTGAACAAACCACTGGGTTTGAAGATCAGCAAAATGAGGAGGAATGCGAAAACGGTGGCTTGGTTGAGGGCGGGAATCCACAAATAACTGGTGAGCGATTCGATGAGGCCCACCAAAATACCGGCCAAAATGACGCCTCCCAGGCTGCCCATCCCCCCTATGATAACGGCCACCCAGCCTTTGAAGGTGAGCTCTATGCCAATGGCCGGGGAGATGGAACTGGTGAGGGTGTAAAACATGCCGGCTATCACCGCAATGGCCGCCGATAAACCAAAGGTAAGCGCGCATACCCTTTGATAGTTGATGCCGGTGAGCATGGCGGTTTTGCGGTCGTCCGAACAGGCCCGCAGAGAGATGCCGAGGTTTGTTTTGCGCAAAAGCAGGTTTAGGCCAAAAAAGATGACCAGTAGTGTGATAATGGCCAGCAGATGCGTTACCAGGAGTTTTACTTCGCCAAAAGAAATGACGCTGTTTCTATAAGATACACCGGTGTTGCGGTAAGTGCCTGACCAAAAGATGAACTCCAGCGCCATAAGCACCATGCCAATGCCCCAGGTAACCATCACCTGCGCTTGATAACGCCCCTGCCATACAGCCATGGACATGAAGGGCTTCATAAAGAATTTTTGCACCAAATACCCCAGGACGAAAAAAACCGGCACCAATACAATAACGGTGATAAAGGGGTCGATTTTAAAAAGGGAAAAAGCCCAAAAAACCAGGTAGGCCGCCAAGATGGCAAGGTCTCCGTGCAGGTAAGAACAGATGCGCAGCTTACCAAAAACCAGCGCGAAGGACATTCCGATCAGCGCATAGATAGAGCCGGTTCCGATTCCCCCCAAAACCGTTTGAATGAAACCGCCAGACATTCAATCACCTCCAGACGTTTTGCGGCAGATGGCAGAAACAGGGCTGCTTATATAGAGAGCTTGCCCTCCACTTCCTCCATCCCGCAGCGGTAAAAATAGCTCATTTTCTTTTCCAGTTCGGCCTTTTTCTTCAAATACTCCTCCGTCAGAAGGGTATCTTTTAAACTGGGAAGGTTGATGCTGACGTTCATCAGGGCCCCCGTGGCCGCGGCCTTGGCACACTCCAAGGCCACCCCGCAATCGCTAGCGGCGTTTTGGTTGCCGTAACGGGCCACCTGCACCAGTGCTTCGGCTACCGCAATGGCATTTTCGGCCGTTTTCATCGGAATGTTTGTGGCCTCTAGGTTGGCGGCCTGAATGGCGAGGCGCCGGGCCGTTTTTTCCTCTTCGGTGGCTTTGGGCAGCTTGTATGCTGCCATCACCTTGTTAAAAGCGGCGGTGTCCTCATCGGCCAACAGCGCAAAATCCATACCTAACTTTTCCAGCAGTTCTTTGGCTGTGGGCAGAATGTTTTGTGCTTCAGGGTATTTTTCGTTTCCAATGGTAAGGCCACAAACCATGCTGCCAAGGGCCGCGGCCATGGCGCCGTTCAGTGCGGCAATGGTTCCCCCGCCGGGGGCGGGAGAGGTGGAGGCAAGTTCAGAGAGAAAGTCCTTTACGGATAAATCCATTAGCAACACGCTATTCCCTCATTTCTTTACAGTTGGCAGGGGCGCTTTCGCTGGCAGCGCCTCTGGCGGCAAGCTTCTTAGATTAGTTCGGTAAGGTGGTTATCAATAATTTGGCTGCGGTCAAAATGTTCCAGTTGCAGGAAGTATTCGGCCGCCAGAACCAAGGCCTCCTGGCGCAATGTGCCCACCAGTTCGGTGCCCACAACATTTACGCCATAGCGGGCCGCCTCACGCTTTACAAATTCATAGGTGCGGAAAAGCGGGGTTTGCTGGTAGTCAAACATATTCATAGAAACAGCCACCTGCTTGCGTTCTGAAAAAAGCAGCCCCACCGCGCGCACCGTGGAAAACCCTCCGCTGGGCCCACGTAGCGCCTTTGCGATGGTCTTTGCCATTTGCAGGTTGTCGGTGTCCAAAATCACATTGAAGGCGACAAGCGGGTTGGTTCCAGCGCTTAGGATTACGGCGCCCGCCGTGGGGTGTAATTTGCCCTCGCCCAGGTCGGGTTTTCGCTCTTCGGTGTGGGCAAGCTCTTTCAGCCCCTCATACATTCCCTTGCGGATAAAATCCAGGCTTTTACGGCTCTCACAGCGTGCATTTTCGCCCGAAAAATAGACCGGTAGCTGCAAAGTTTCCCAAATTTCCGCGCCCAGCGCCTCTATAAAATCCCGGCATTCTGCAAGGCTTATATTTTTCAGCGGAAAGATGGGGATGGTGTCCTGCGCGCCGATGCGGGGGTGGTTGCCGGTTTGGCTGTTCATATCGATAAGACGCACAGAGGCCTGTGTCATGGCAAGCAGGGCTTTCTTCAAAGGCTCCGGCTCGCCAATGGCCTCTATCACCGTGCGGTTAAAATCCGCGTCGGGGAAGTGCCCCACAAGTTTTACGCCCGGCGTGTTTTGAAAAGGCCGGATAATCTCTGCTATCACTTCGGGCCTGTGGCCGTCGCTGAAATTGGGAACCGCGTGGATGAACTGTTTCATGGATATCGCACCTTTCTGTGTTACCTACACAAGGGAGTTTACTCTTCCAGCAGGGCAACCGCGCGGATGGGTGCGCCGGTGCCCCCACGAATTTTGAGGGGCAGGCCAACATAGAGGAAGCGGCGGTTGACCACCTTGTCCAGGTTGCACAGGTTTTCGGTGTTGCTAATGCCATACTCGCCGCAGATGTAGTGCCCGGCAAAGCTCAGGTCATCGGGGTGGTCAATGGCGGGGGCGTCCACCCCAATGTTCACCACGCCTTGCTCGGCCAAATAGCGGGCGGCATCCTCGGTAAGGCCGCTGTAATGTGTTTGGAAGCGGTCTCCCCCACAATAGCCCAGCGCAGGCTTATAAATGGGCTCTCCAGGCTCCTTGCCATACCAGCGGTCAAAGTGGCCGGTGTACAGCAAAACAATGTCACCCTTGTGAATGTCCAGCCCGGCCTTTGCCACGGTCTCTTTGATGTCCTCTACCTCGATATAGCGCTCCATGGGTATGTGGCTCAGGTCCAAACAAATGGCGTCGCCACAGTAGTATTCAACCGGCATGTCCTCTATGGAGGCGCCCCCCTTTTTGTACTCCAAAACGGCATCGGTGTGGGTGCCACAGTGCTCGCTCATCAGTACATTTCGGGCATAAAACCCTAGGCGGCTGCCGGTGGCATTTTTGCTTTGCTCATGGGTTTGGTTTGTGATAAAAAAGGTTTTTTGGTGGATGGGATACAGGCTCATGCCTTCAAAAATTTCCTGAGTCAAATCAATAATTTTGTATTTCATCTTCCTGCCTCCTTTGTTTAAACCAGTGTGGGTAACACACGGTAGTTTACTGCGTCTACAATGCCTTTATCGGTAATTTTCCATTTGGGGCTGGTGGAAAGAGAGAGGAAGGCTAGGTGCATAAAGGGGGCGTGGGCTTCGCATTTCAGTTCCTCTTTTACAATCTGGTGCAAATGGGCCATGGTAGCCGTTAAATCTTCGGCAGACATCTCGTCTGTAATCAGCCCGGCCACAGGCAGGGGCAGTTTCCCCAAGGTTTTTCCCTCTTTTACAACGGCCACGCCGCCCTGCATTTGAATCACCTCGTTCACAGCCGCCGCCATATCCTCATAGTTTGTGCCCACCACAATCAAGTTGTGTGTATCGTGCGACACCGTCTCGGCAAAGGCGCCATGCTTCATGCGGAAGCCCTTTACAAAAGAGGAGCCAATATCGCTTTGCCCGTGCCGGCCCACAACGCAGATGGGCAGCAAGTCCTCTTCCAAAAGGGGCTGTACATGCCCGCCCTTCACAGGCATATCCATGGCCAGGGCGTCCGAAAGGTTTTGGTCCAAAATCAAACCGATGCAGCGAACCCTGGCCGCTTCACCGGGGGCCTTTACCATAAGTTCCTGCGGGCTTACCGGCGCGCGGTGTACAGAGTTTTTTACCTGCGCGGGGTAGGTATAGGCGGGAAGGTCTATCAGCAGCTTTTTGTTTTCGGCCACCTTTTGCCCCCGCAGAAACACCTGTGTCACCTCCATATCTTCCAGCTTGCCGTCTATCACGGCAATATCCGCCAATTTTCCAGGCGCCAAAACACCAATGTCTGTTAGGCCCAGCCAGGTGGCCGAATTGATGGTGGCCATTTGAATGGCCTCCACCGGGGCCACCCCCTGGCGGATGGTGCGCCGGATGATGTCGTTCATATGGCCGGTTTTGGCAATATCCTCGGCCAGCATATCGTCGGTGGCCAAAAGCAGACGGCGGGAATCCAGCATGTCCTCGGTAAGCGCACGGATGCACTCGGGCATATTCCTCTGCGTGCTTCCCTCACGCATCAACACATAAACGCCGTAACGTAATTTTTCTACACATTCCGCTTTGGTTGTGGTCTCGTGGCAGGAGATATCGGTGCCGCCACAAAGGATGTGGGCGGCTAAATCCGCCCCAAATAATTCGGCCGCGTTCCCGTCTACAGCCTTTCCCATGGCCCGGGCATACACAGAGGATGTGATGGTATCCTTCACCACGGCATAGTTGTTATCATACACATATCTCATGGCCGCTATGCCCTGGGTTTCCCCCACGCCGGTTACGGTGGGGTAGGCCAGCATTTCGGGAATTTGCTTGGACGTGATGTTGTAACCGGCCGTTTCCAAACCGGGAGAATCGGGCGTTAAAGCGGGAACGCGGCTGTATACATGCTGGGGCATCAAGGCGCATTCCTCACACATCGCTTTTACGCCACTTGTACCCAAAACATTGCCAATTTCATGCGGGTCGTTGATGAGGCAGGTAGTTCCGGTGGGTAGGGATAGGCGAGTAAATTCCGTCACAGTTAACATAGCGCTTTCAAAATGCATGTGGCAATCAATAAAACCGGGTGTGATATACTTGCCCTGCATGTCAATCACTTCGGTTTTTTCCCCAATCAGGTCTTGGCAGTTGCCCACCAGTAAAACCAGTTCCCCCTGTATGGCAACATCCGCATCATATACCTCGCAGGTAAGGACGTTTACAAATTTTCCACCCACCAGTACTTTGTCTGCAAATCGGCCCTTTTGGAGAAGTGTGTCCACTGCGTTCAGGCGGTCAACAGCACTTTTGATGATGTCTATTTTCAACAGAATTACACCCCCAAATATAAGTGAATCTAGCATATAAGGCAAAGACTGATTTTATAGTACCACGGAACCAAGAATTGTAAATGCTTTAAAATAGGTGAAACGAGCAAAACTATTCAAAAATGAATATTAAAATATTTAACGTTAAAACAAATGATATACTCAACTACCCCAATCTAATATTCATTTTTTAATAATACCTAGCCCCTTCTATGCAAAAAGTTGCCGCGCAAAAAGCGTAAAAAGTCTTATTCTAGGGTATAATAAAGAAATTTATCGTTTTGGATAAACCACAACTATTCAATTTTGAATGATTAGAGATTGGCACTCAATTTGTCTCTTGGGCGGGCAGGGATGAAAATGTGACAATTGTCATGCCCAAAACCCGCGTCTGTCACTGTTCAGCCCCGGCCCGTTAAGCTATGCTATAGTAGAACACAAAACCGGAGAGGGGCGGCAGGATGCAAAACTTTGTACAGGTGGAAAAGCTTACCAAAAAATATGGCGAGGTCATCGCCGTGGATAACCTGAGTTTTGAGGTGCGCGAGGGGGAGATTTTTGGCTTTTTGGGGCCCAATGGGGCGGGGAAATCCACCACCCTAAACGTGCTGTGCACCCTAACGGGCTATGATAAAGGCGAAATTGCCGTAGACGGGTACAGCCTTGCCAAGAGTGAGCGGGCCATCAAGGCGATGATAGGCCTTGTGCCGCAAGATATCGCCCTGTATCCCAGCCTTACGGCTTACGAAAACGTGGCTTTTTTTGCCTCGCTCTACGGGTTTTCGGGCAGTAAGCTGAAAGCCGTGGTAGAGGATGCCCTTGGCTTTGTGGGCCTTAGGGACGAGGCAAAAAAACGGGCGGGGAGGATGAGCGGTGGTATGCAGCGCAGGCTGAATATTGCCTGCGGTATTGCCCACAGCCCCAAACTCATTGTGATGGATGAGCCCACAGTGGGGGTGGACGCCCAAAGCCGTGAGCATATCATGGAGTCCATTCGTACCCTGCGCAGCCGGGGGGCCACCATCATCTATACCTCGCACTATATGCCCGAAGTGCAGGAAATTTGCGACCGCATTGCCATTATTGACCACGGGCGGCTGGCGGCCATAGGCACTGAGGAAGAGCTGCTGGAGGTGGTGACGGATGTAAAATCCATTCTGGTGGAAACCCGTTTGCCCGCCGGTATGCCGCCCGCAAGCCTCACCCAGCGGCTGGAGGGCATACCCGATGTGCGCCGGGTATACTTTGACGCCGAGAGCGGCCAGCTACGCCTGGATGTTGCCCTCTGCTTTGCCGCGGTAACCCCTATTTTGCAGGTGATGATGGAACTCAATATCCCCGTGTATAAGCTGAGTACCGAATCGCCCGATTTGGAGACGACCTTCCTGGCCCTTACCGGGCGGGAACTGCGTTAGGGAGGCGGGTATGGTAAGTATTGTAAAACGCAGTATTTTAACCCTATGCCGCGATAGGGGCAACCTGTTTTTTGTGGCGCTTTTTCCTTCGCTTTTGGTGTTTTTGCTGGGGAATCTGCTCTCCAATTTAGATGGCTCTGATGAGACCATAAACCCCATTACCCTTTTTGTAAGCGTGGAAACCAGCGACCCTTACGGCCTTGCCGCCAGCGAAGAGTTACTGCGCAGCCTTGGCCAAAGCGCGGGGGTGAAGGTACAGCGATATGACGCGTTTGCCGCCGCCAAACGCGGGGTAGATGAAGGGGCGGCCTCGGCCGCCGTGCGGTTCACTCAGCCCTTTGGGGTGGAGATATACGAGGGGGAGGACAAGTTCCAAAACCGTGCGGTAGAAAGTATTTTTAAGGGCTTTGCCCGCCAGGCAGCCGGGCTTAGGGCTGTGGCGCAAGCGGCGCCCGAAGCGCTGCCCCAAAGCGCGGCAAACGCCGTGCAGGGGCTTGTGCAGCAAAAGGAATTCGGTTATAGCCGCACCATGCTGGATTATTATGCTGTTGCCATGCTGGTGATGATTTTGTTTATGGGCGGCGGTATAGGTGGCGCGGGAGATTTATATGATAGCCGCCGCGACGGCACCTTGGGCCGGATGCTTGTTAGCCCCAAAAGCCGCGCGGGCATCTACGTGCAGGAAGTTTTGGGCGCCATGCCCCAAAACCTGTTGCAAATTGGCTGTGTCATGCTTTCCAGCACACTACTTTTTGGCGCGCACTACGCCAATACGGCTTTTGGCAACCTTTTGTTGCTGGCCATGTTTTTCACGGTTGGCCTTAGCGTGAACTCGGTATTTATGCTGGTGGGCCTGTTTATAAGGGTGACGCCTTCGCTCATCATCATGCCCTTTATGTGGGGGCTCATGTTCCTTTCCGGCACCTTTTCCAAAGAGATTTACATCGAAGGTGTTACCGAATTTTCCCCCATTTGGCAGGTGCAAAATGCCGCCTTTGATTTAACGGTGTTTGGCAAAACGGAAAAAACGTTTTGGGTCATGGCTATCAGTTTTGTGGTGCTGGTTTTGGCCACACTGTTGGGTGCTTTGCTTATAAGCCGCAAGGAGGTGCTGAAGGGATGAAAAAACTGGGAATTGTATTTTTCAACACCCTGCGCCGCTCGCGCACCATTTTGCTGCTGGGGCTGCTTGGGGGCTGTGGGCTATGCCTTGTTTTTTGGGCGATGGCGGGTTTGTATGAGACCAACTACCAAGGGGTTCCCCTTGGGCTTTTGGTAGGGGAGGAAACCGCACTAACGGAAGATTTTCGACATTACCTGAGCAGGGAATTGGGCGCAGAACTGATAGAAGAAACGGACACGGAAATTCTGAACAGTGAACTGGTAGAACGGCGGATTGCCGCAAGCGTGGAACTGCCCAAGGGTTTTGAGGCCGCCCTGCTGGCGGGCAGCCCCCTGCCCTTGCAGGTAAGCTATTTAGACGACTACGAAAACGCCGCCTTTATTACGATTTATTTGGAAAATTATACCGCCAGCCTGGCCGCCTTGGCCCCGGCCGCAAATGGTGAAGCCACACGCCTGCACGGCCTGCTGGCAGAAATGCGCCAAAACCCCGTCCCGCTGGAGACCCTGGCTTTTCAGGGCAGTGATGTAGAGGCGATAACCCAGCAGAACGCCTTCCGCCAGGTGATGGGTTTTTATCTGATGTTCAGCTTCCTTCTGGCACTGGCCACAGCCATGCAGTTGTTTGACGACCGCGCCGGGGGCCTGTACCGCCGGGTGAAAGCCTCCAGTGTGCACCCGGCGCAGTACACCGGCGGGGTAGGCCTTGTGGGGCTGCTACAATCCTTGGCGCTGGTGGGCCCTTTCTTACTCTATATGTTGTTTTTGCGCCCGCAAATTCATGTGGAACTTTGGAAGGTGGGGCTGTTAAGCCTTTTGTATGCGCTGTTTGTGGTGGGGGCCGGGCTGGTTGCGGCGCTGTACCTAAGCAGCAAAAATGCCATTACGGCATGTATTATTAGCGTGGCAACCGTCACCTGCCTTTTGGGTGGAGCCTATTTTCCCATCGATTTTGCCCCGGCGTTTTTGCAAAAACTGGCCAGGGGCACCCCGCAGTTTTGGTTTATTAACGCACTGGAGGCCATGCAGGCAGACCCCGGCGCTGAATGGGGGATGCACCTCGCCATACTGGGTCTTTTCGCCCTGTTGCTCTTCATCCTGGCGGGCATCCGCTTTATGGATGGCGGCAAAAAGCACAGCCTATTTAGCTGATTTAAGGCGGTGCTTTGTAAAAGTGCAGGCATAAAACAAGCGCTTGACGGGCAATGATGGAGGATATTGCAGCACAAAACCCCACCGCTGTGCTATACTGTTATAGGAGCTATCACTGCCAGTTTTATGGGCCGGGGCCGGGGGTGCAGTATGCGGGAAGAGGCCATTTTTTACTATGCCTACAGTTTTTTGGTGGGCGGGGTATGCCTTGTGCTGCTGCCCGGCGGCCTTGCCGCCGAAGCGCTGGTGGTGGGTATTTTGGTGCTGGCCTGCCTGTTGGGGGGATGCCTGCTTTTGCAGCTTTCGGGCAAGTTTCGCCCGCTTTTGGCAGTTCTGCTGGCCTGTGCCATTTTTGGGCCGCTGTGGTTTTATGGCGGGGGTGTGCTTCCACTGGCTGTAGTGCTGGGGGTGTGGCTGGCTGAATATTTGGCCCCGAGGCAGGGCGGCCTGCTGCTAAGCGCGGGGGGCGCCTTGCTTTTGGAGCTTATTTTACAGCCGCCCTTACAGGCGGCGCTGCTGGCGCCGCTGTGCATGGCGCCCGTATACTTTTTGCTTTGGCTGGCAAAACGGCTGGCTGCCAGCCATGAACTGCTGGTAAAACGCGGGGAGGAACAGGAACTGCTGCGCGCCCAACTGGGCAGCCAGCGCCGCCTGGCAAGCGCTATGGAAAATGCCGCCCGCTTAAGCGAGCGCAACCGCTTGGCCGCCCGGATACATGACCAGGTGGGGCACGGTATTTCGGGCAGTATTTTGCTGCTGGAGGGTGCGCGGCTAAACCTGCAAAAGAACCCGGGGCAAGCGCGTCAAGCCCTGGCAGACGCCACCGAAAACCTGCGCTGTGCGGTAGATGATATCCGCGCCTCGCTGCGGGAGGAGCGCAGCAGCCGGGGTGAGGTGGGCCTCTCGGCCCTGGCGGCGGCGCTCTCGCGTTTTGAGGCGCAGCACCCCGGCATAAAAACCGAACTGAAAACCGAGGGGGAGCTGGGTGAGATTCCCCCCTTGGTATGGCTGTGTGCAGAGGAAAACCTGACCGAGGCGCTGACGAACCTTTTAAAACATTCCTCTGCCAGCCGTTTTACGGTGCTGGTGGCCCAGCAGAACAAACTGACCAAAATTTGCTTTAAAGATAACGGCGCCGCCGGCCCCTATAAACCCGGCCTGGGCCTTGCCGCCATGGAAGAACGCTGCGCTTTGTGCCATGGGCACTGCGTTGTGGAAAGCGCCCCCGCTGGCTTTACGGTGCGAATGACCTTTACCCAGCCCAGGGAGGGAACAGGAGGTTTGCCATGATTACACTGCTGCTGGCCGATGACGACCCCATTATTTTGCAGGGGCTTTCAATGATAATAGGCACCCAGGAGGATATGGAGATAGTGGGCAGGGCCCCCAATGGCGCCGAGGCGCTGGCGCTTTGCCGAGAGAAAAAGCCGGATGTGGCGCTTTTGGATATCCGTATGCCGCAACTGGACGGCATTGAGGCGGCAAGGGTGATGCTGAAAGAGGGGCTTTGCGCCCCGCTGTTGCTTACTACCTTTGATGAGCCCGAACTGATTGGCCGAGCGCTGGATGTGGGCGCGCGGGGGTATATTTTAAAAAACAGCCCGCCAAACGGCATTTTGCTGGCCATTCGCACGGTGGCCCAGGGCGGCACGGTATTTGCGCCGGATATCATCGAGTATATCCGCACGGCGGTGCGCATTCCCTGCGCGGGCTTTGCAGCGGGCCTTACCCCGCGTGAAAAAGAGATTGTGCAGCTTGTGGCCGAGGGGCTTTCCAACGCGCAAATTGCCGAAAGGCTGTATATATCCAACGGCACGGTGCGCAACCATATCTCAACCATACTGGAAAAAACCGGCCTAGAACACCGCACCCAAATTGCCGTGCGCTATTATGCCGGGGCGGCACAGCCGTGAGATACCAAAAAAATAGAAACAACCGTACCCTGTTGTGCGCAGGGTACGGTTGTTTCAGGTTTGGCTTAGTTGGCAATGTTACGGTTTTTCAAAGGTTAGTGCGGCATGTTTTTGCTATTAGAGTTTCTCAAAAAGCTGTGCAGCAGGTTTTTGTAAGAAACTCTTATACAGAGTAAAAACTGTTGTACAGCGCCGGGTTTTCCTCTGTGTTTATACGCTGCAGTTCGTTTTATTGCGGTAAAGGGCGCTTATCCTACGGGGTTTTGCTGTTTTTCGGCCGGGGGTTTGCAGCCTACCGCCACCAGTGTTTTGTTTTTTGCCAGCACCCAGCTAATTGCCAGCAGCGCCGCCCCTGTGGGAATCAGCAGCCACTCAATAGGAACATAATCGGCCAGGGGGCCAAATGCAAGCATGCCCAGCGGCATGGCCCCGGTGTTAATCATGGTCATAATGCCAAAAATGCGCCCCATATAGGCGGGGTCCACCCGCTCTTGCAGCAGCACCATAGCCGGGGTGGAAAACATGGGCATGGTAATGCCAAACAGGCTCATCACCCCCACATAGATGGTAAAGGGGATGGGAAGGCCCAGTGCAATGGTAAAAACCCCCATGAAAGCCCCCATCAGCGCCATGGTGTATACCCGGTTTTTAAGCCCACCCCAGGCCGCTATGCAAAGGCCGCCCGCCACCATTCCAATCGACCAGCCCACCTCCACCGCGGTTAAGCGCCAAACATCGTCGCCAAAATTGCGGGCCACCTGCAAGGGGGTTAAAAAAGCCACGGGGGCAACCATTAAAAAGTACAGGATGCACAGCCCAAAATAACTTTTTAAATAGGGGTTTTTTTGAATGTAGCTGAGCCCCAGGCGTAAATCGTGCAGGTAGGCCTTGCCAGTGGGGGCGCTTTCTTCGTTTAAGCCGCGCTGCACCCGGC
Organism: uncultured Oscillospiraceae bacterium; assembly: GCA_964550985.1. Lineage (GTDB taxonomy): Bacteria > Bacillota > Clostridia > Oscillospirales > Ruminococcaceae > JAAYCI01. Next base: position 12,938 of record CAZKBM010000034.1, on the reverse strand, counting down.
TTTTGGGCAGCTGAAAAAGGGTAAGCATAACAACAATGGCCATGGCCGCCGTTACCACGTCTACAAAAAAGACGATTTCGATGGTGGCAAGGCCCAAAAGCGCGCCCGAGAGCATGGGCGATACCAGGGTGATGAGGGACTGTAAACTGCCGTTGATACCATTTATGCGGGTCAGGTGTTCCTCGGGCACAAGGTCTGGTAGCATGGCGCTTACACAGGGTGTTTGCACAGCGCCCCCCACCGCACGTATAAACAGTGCCCCATACAGCAGCACAATGCTGTTGTGCCCGCCCAAAAAGAACAAAGCGATGATGAGTGTGCACAGGGCAATGCCGCCATCGGCTAGCACTATTAACTTTTTACGGTTGTAGCGGTCGGCCCATACGCCGGTAAAGGGGGTTAAAAAGAACATGGGCAGAATGCCAAAAATAATGGATAGGGTGGTGTACAGGCCCGACTGCATGCGCAGCACAATGTACCAGGTGATGGCATACTGCACCAAGGAGGAGCCGAACAGCGAGATTGCCTGGCTGGAGAGAAAGATGATTGTGTTCCGCTTCCAGCGGTAGTCCATAAAATGCTCCTTTGCTTAAATGAAATATACAGTATACATATAAAGGCGCGGCAGGCCCGGCCCAGGGGAGTTTTGGGGTACGTAGAGACCAGTATACTAAATAGAACGGACGGGTGCAAGGAATATTTTCAAAACTTTTTCATTTTGTGAAGAAGGGGCAGGAGCAGTTTCGTTTGTGTTATTGAAGGCACAATATAAAACTTTTAACAATAAAGCTTGACAAACAATATTATATGAAATATAATATTGACAAAGAAATACTGTTAACGAAGGTAGCGGTGCAGCGAAAAAACCAAAAGAGGCAGGAGATGAAACGTGTGACATTCAATACCGGCGCAGCCTTGCTGGATGCCCTGGTGCTTAGTGCGGTTAGCAAGCTAGACACCTACGGCTACAAAATTACACAGGATGTGCGGGAGGTTGTGGAGGTAAGCGAGAGTACCCTGTACCCGGTTTTGCGGCGTTTGCAAAAAAACGGATATCTGGCCGCCTATGACCAGGAATACGCAGGGCGGAACCGGCGCTACTACACCATAACCCCCGAAGGGGAAGCACAACTAAAGAACTACAGGGAAGAATGGGACGCCTACCGGGAAAAGATTGAGAAATTGTTGTTCGGAGGAACGAAAGATGAATAAAGCCGATTTTATGGAAAGACTGCGAGCGGGCCTACAAGGGGTGCCGGCCGATGAGCGGGTGGCGGCACTGCAATATTATACCGAATATTTGGACGACGCCGGCCCCGAACACGAAGCGCAGGTACTGGAAGAACTGGGCAGCCCCGAAGAAGTGGCCGCCATGGTGCGTGCCGAAAGTGAGGCGGACGGTTGGGCCCCGCCCGAAAAAAACGCCGGGGCTGAAATGCCCCCAGTTAAAGCGCCTGAGGCGGCCCCCCCGCCGCAAGGGCCCACGTTTGCTGGGCAGGCGCAGGCAAATGGCCCGGCTGCTCCCTTTGGCATGGGCCCAGGGCCTGCGGCCCCCCCGCCCCCGGCGGGCGCATGGCAGCAAGCGCCGCCAAACCCGCCCCCCCACGGGTACGGCGGCACGGGGCAGACTTCCCCGCCCCCCGGCGCTTACCCTACGGGCGGCGGCGCGGGTACAAATACAAGCAACCGCAATGCCTGGGTGGTGTTGGCAGTGGTGTTGTGCATCCTGTTTTCCCCGGCTATCTTGGGCCTGCTGGGCGGTTTTTTTGGGCTGTTATGCGGCCTTTTGGTAATGTTGCTGGTGCCCCTGCTGATAGGCCTGGGGCTTGTGGCCGGCGGGGTGTTTGCCATTCTTGTGGGTGCCATCGGCTTTCAGGTTTCTCTGCCCACCGGGCTTTGCTCCATTGGCGTGGGCATCCTCATCACCGGCCTTGGCCTGTTGCTTTGCTACTTTGGCATATGGGTGCTGGCAAAGGCCGTACCGGCCCTCTTTAAAGGGGTTGCCGCTCTGTTCCGCAAAATTTTTAAACGGGAAAAGCCCGCGCCGGTGTCCCAATAGGGTTTGGCTACACGGCTTATAAAGAAAGGAAACAATCATGGGTAAAAAAATTGTGCTGGCCGTATTTGGCGGCATTGCCGTACTGGGGCTGCTGACGTCGGTTGCGGGCTGGCTGTTGGGCGGCCGGGTGGGCAACCTGAACACCGTAGACGGATACCTTACATACACGGCGGGCGGGAAAACCGTACAGGTTAGCAAAGCCCCCGCCTGGATAGACCGGCTGGGCTATTATATAAACCACTGGGACGAAAACAGGTTTGGCTGGAATAATTATGACTACGACTATGACTATGACTACGACTCCGATTACGACAACAATTTGGACGAAAACGGCGAATATAACCCCCGCTTTGCTTTTAATGAGGAAGATTTTAGCCAGCCCACGTGGTGGGTTTCGGGCGAGGATGTGACGACCCAAGGGGAGGAACGGGTGGAAAACCTGCCCTTTACGGCGGCGCAGCTACAATATGCCAATATAGATATTGAGGCGGGCTATGTGGTTATACAGGAGGGGGAGAACCCCGGCCTCACCGTGCGGGGCCCCATGTCCTATAAAAGTACCTTTAGCGATGGCGATTGGGATATCACCTCGGATGTTGGGCGCAATATCAGCACCCGCACCGAAAATGGCGTGCTTCGGTTTTACCAAGGGGGCAGGGATATCACCACCGTATTTATTGTAACCTTGTCAAAAAATGTTCAGGATGTACAAGGTGAGCTGGACTTTGGCACCATGACCGTGAAACCCTTGGAAACACAAAATCTGAACCTCCACCTTGCACTAGGCGCGATGCAGGTACAGGGCGGAAAGGCGCAGGACGCCGTTCTTGCGGTAGAACTGGGGGATATGCGGGTAAATGGCCTGGTGGCGGAAAGTTGTGCTTTAGATGTGGAACTTGGCAAGATGGATTTTGTGGGTACGGTGAACAGCAGCCTTAGCGCAAACTGCGAACTGGGCACCCTAAACGCCAAGCTGACCAAACCCGCAAACGGCTACTACGCCTATGCAAAAGCCGACCTTGGTAATATAACAGTAGATGGTCAGGGCGTCACCATGTCGGAGCACTCCTTTGGCCAGGAGGGCGGGCACTCGCTGGAGATGGACCTGAACTGCGGGCTGGGCAGCATGGTGGTGGATTTCCAGTAAAAAGCAAGCGATATGAAACGCTTTTGAGGATGAAACAACTAAGAGGTACGCTGAGATGAAAAAAACTCTGTGCAGGCTGTGCGCGCCCATTCTGGGGCTGGTACTGATAACGGGCTGCGCAAACACCCTTCCGGCCGGCAGTGGCGCAGCGGAACAGGGCGAACCCAGTTCGCTTTCCGCCGTGCAAAACCCTGCAGGCGGTGAGGCCCAGGTGGTAAGTACATTGGCAAAGGAAGGGGCCGTAGGGCTGGCGGAAAAAGAGGAGTATTCGCTTCCGGCGGGGCTGCTAAGTTCCTACTACGCGGCCCAAAACACCTCCGCGTTTGAATATTTTCAAAACGAGAGCATCCAAGAATTTGTGGCCATGTGGGTGAAAGAGGAGACGGGCGACATCGACGCCCCCCAGTGGAACTATGACAGCTTTGCCCAAATTACGGTGATGGACCACGCGCTCGAAGTCTCCCGCCCCGAAGAAGCTTTGTACTGCTGCACCTTTTCAAATGGGGTTGACCGCTATGGCTATTTGATTTTTAAGTACAATGAAGCCGACCCCAGCATAAGCAACTGGGGTGTAGGCGAAACCACGCCCTACAGTTATGATTTGGAAGCAAATACACCCGAAACGGCAATGGCCCTGGCAAAAACCGACATAGACCTTGCCACCGCAACCGCCGCGCGCGTCTACCTGTTAGACAGGGAAAACAAACGTGCCGACCAAGCGATTTGTTTTATAGATGGCAAGGGTGACCGGTATCTTGGCTATTTTGGAAAATCCGTCTTTACAATAGAAAAATGGCAGGCGGAAAAGGTTTAAACCCAAAGCCTGTTTCAACCGGCTGAAAGCACAGTTAGCGCCAAAACTAAAGCAAAAGCCAAAGTAGGACTAAAGATTATAGAAAACACTGCAAATTCAAAAAAATACAAAAAAGGAAAGGTCTGTTTTACATGGAAGTCAAACGTTTATACAAAAGCCGCGGTAGCCGTATGCTGGCGGGCGTGTGCGGCGGCATTGCCGAATATTTTAATGTGGATCCCACCCTGGTGCGGTTGCTGGCTGTTTTGGTGGGTTTTATGGGCTGGGGAGTCATCGCCTACATCGTGGCCGCCATCATCATACCCGAGTGCTAGGCATAGAAGAAGAAACAACATAAAAGTAACCGCCTTTCTGCTTAGAAAAGGCGGTTACTGCGTTTTTTGTTACTGGGCCTAAGCTTCCCCGGCGGGTACCGAGGCCTCGTTCAGCAGGCGCTGTTTTTCCTCCCACAGTTTTTGGGAGAGGTCCACATAATAGCGGTGGGGAAATTCAAAGCGTTTCACCTCTTCCCACAGGTGTTCCACCTGGTCTTTGCACCGGGCCTGAATTTCGTTCAGCGCGGGGCTTTGGTAAACCAGCTTTCCGTTTTGGTAGATGGGCGCCGAGAGCAATTTGGCCGTACAGTTGTGGAAGGTGCGGCGCTTCCAGGTCTCCACGGGGTCAAATAGGGTCAGGCCACCCTCGGTATCTACGGTTTCGTCGTGCAGGGTGATATAGTCGGCCATAGCCTGGCCGCTGGCGTTATCGTAGATGCGCCAAAGTTTTTTTAGATGTGGGGTGGTGATTTTTTCCACCGTCTCACTCAGCTTTATTTTGGGGATATAGCGCCCTTTTTCCTTTACGGCAGCCAGCTTGTACACCCCGCCGAACACCGGGTCGCTTTTGGAGGTGATGAGGTTTTCCCCGATGCCAAAAAAATCCACCTGAGCGCCCTGCAAAAGCAGGTCTCGCACCAGGTATTCATCCAGGGAGTTGGAAGCGCAGATGGGGCAATCGGCATAGCCCGCCTCATCCAGCATGTTGCGCGCGTGTTTGCTGAGGTAGGCAATGTCGCCCGAATCGATGCGGATGCCCTTGGGCCGCAGGCCCAGGGGTTTCAGTACCTCGTCAAATACCCGTATGGCGTTTGGCACCCCGCTGTGAATCACGCTGTAGGTATCCACCAAAAGCAGGCAGTTTTGCGGGTAAAGCTCTGCGTAACGCCGAAAAGCTTCGTATTCGCTGTCAAACATCTGTACCCAACTGTGGGCCATGGTGCCCGAGGCCGGTATACCAAACTCGCGGTCGGCCATCACGCAACTGGTGGCCGTGCAGCCCCCAATGTAGGCGGCGCGCGCGCCGTACAGCGCCGCGTCATAACCCTGGGCCCGGCGGGCGCCAAACTCCAGCACCTTGCGCCCCTGGCAGGCGCGCACCACGCGGTTCGCCTTGGTGGCAATCAGGCTTTGGTGGTTAAAGGTAAGCAGCAATAAGGTTTCAATCAGCTGCGCCTCAATGCAGGGCCCCTCCACCGTAACAATGGGCTCCCCAGGGAAAATTGGCGTGCCCTCCTCCACAGCCCAAATGTTGCAATGAAAGCTGAAATTGCGTAAATAATCAAAAAAAGGTTCTGAAAATGAGCCCATACTGCGCAGATAGGCGATGTCCTCCTCGGTAAAACTGAAGTGTTCCATGGCCTCTATAAACTGCTGTAGCCCGGCCATAATGGCAAAGCCGCCGCCATCGGGCACCTTGCGGAAAAACATGTCAAAAACGGCAATCTTGTCCTCAAAACCATCCTTATGGTAACCCGCGGCCATTGTCAGTTCATACAGGTCGGTCATCATGGCAAGGTTACGCCCGGGTAGTGCTGTGCCCATGCAAAAGCCCTCTTTCTTTGGCGGGCCCGCAAGTTAAAGCAGCGCCGCCCCATATTTGCCTGCCTACTTTACCGACGGCGGCCTTTTTTGCCTTTTTTTTGCTCGGCCAAAACGCCCACCAAAACCACAAGCCCAACATACAAAAGTACCCCCAGTACCAAAACCCCCAGCAAAATTTTAAAGCCCGAAGAGCCAAAAAACTCCTGCACCCGGCGCACGGCGTAAAGGGTGCCGTTGCGCTGCGCACCGGTTTGGGCAACCAGGTCACTGGCGCCAATGGTACTTACGGTTGCACCGTCCAGCAGCAATGAGACCGTCACGCTGCCAACGCCTTCCCCCTCTTGCACCGGGGCGGCCACAAACTCCGGCACGGTAAAATCCAGGCTGGTTTCCACCTCAAGGCCCGCGTCGGCCCTGGGCATTAAGGTGCGCATGTCTGAAGCGGGCACAAGTTTCAGGGTGTCGGCCTCCATGCAGTAGCGCAGTTGCACCTCGGTAATGGGCTGGGCGGTGTCCAGTACGGGGCGGGCCTCCAAATTGGTGAAGGCCCATTCAAAAAGCTGGGCGCTCTCATAAATGGCGGGCCGGGCCTGGGGGGTCTCAAAGCTGGCCCCCAGCACGTCGGCCTCATTTGGGCTGCCCAGCACGGCGCAAAGGTAGCTGGTCTCCCCGTCAGAGGCCATGGAGGCAAAGTTTTGCCACCCGTCTGCAAGATTGCCTGTTTTTCCCGCCACCATGGCGGGCGCGGCTTTTGGAAAGGCCGAGTAATAGGGGCTGGTGGAGGTGAGCAGGCGGTTTGTATTAAAGATGTTATAGGGCGCGGCGTGCCCCTCGTGTTGCGCCATCTCATACTGCGGTGTGGCAGCTATCTCCACAAGTTCGGGGTATTTGCAAAATTCACGCGCTATCAGGCACATGTCCCGCGCGGTGGTTAGGTCTTGGTCTGAAAGGCCGTTTGGGTCTGCAAAGGTGGTGCCGGTACAGCCCAGCTCTGCTGCGCGGTTGTTCATCATAAACAAAAAGTTTTCCACATATCCGCCCGAAACGTAGTCGGCCAAAAGCAGGGCCGCCTCGTTGCCGCTGGGCAGCAGCATTCCGTACAGCAGCTCCCGTATCGAAAGGGTCTCGCCCTGCTTAATGTCGGCCAGAGAGGCGTTTTTGCCGTACAATGCGTCAAATACCCACTGTTTATCGGCTGTCACCGTCTCGGCGTCCAGGTCCTGCACCTTATCCATGGTTAAAATAGCCGTCATCATCTTAACCAGGCTGGCCGCCACCATGGGGGTATCGGCATTTTTTTCGTACACCACAAGGCCGGTGTCCTCGTTTATCAGGCAAACGGCCCCGGCCGCGGGCTCAAACGGGGGCAGGTACAAGCCCTGGCCCTCGCCCGCGGGGCGTAGGGCGGGCAGCTCTTCGGTGGGCAGAGGGGCTTCCCCGGCAAAAGTGGGCAGGGTGTATAAGGCGCAAAACAACAGCGCAAAAAAGGCGGCTATTGTACCCGTGGCAAGTTTAGGCAATTTTGGCATTCGGCAAAAATCCTCTTTTATCAAACTGCCCCGGTAGGCCGGGGGAAAGTGGCGGGTCATAAAACGGTGGCGGCATTGGTACTTATTATACCACCTCAAAAGGATGTGGCACAAGTGAGGGCCCTGCAAAGCCCTGTGCCCCGCGAATATGAAAAAGATGCCGTAGCAGGCTTTTTGTGCGCAACGTGGCGGCGCAGCGCCAAAGCCCGCGCCCGCCGGTGTGAAAAGCCTGTAAAAAATAACACAAACTCATGAAATTATTCTTGTTTTTTGCAATCTATTTTGGTAATATAGAAATCGTGGCATGGCTTGTATTTTGAAAAGTGTGGCCGCAAGCCATGGCAAGTGTAAAACATTTGAGATTTGAGGTGATAGGCTTGGCATTGGATGCGATTGAATCGGTGCGTGCCGCAGAACAAAAAGCGGAGGAGACCACCCGCGCCGCCGCGCAGCAGGCAGCCCAAATTGTGGCAAAAGCCGAGGACGAGGCCGCAGTGCTGCTGACCGAGGCCGAGGATAAGGCCAAAAGCGCCGCTGCGGGCACACTGGCGGCCGCCCATGAGGACAGCCGGAAATTTTTAGAGGCCGAGGGTAACTCTTTAAATGCCGAGATGCAGGCCCTGTGCAGCGCCGCCCGCGCCCGCCAGGGCGATGCGGTGCGCACCGTGCTGGAACACCTGGCATAGTGCTAAATTTGTTTTTTAAAATGTTCTAAAAATAGGGCGCTTTGAAAAGGAGGGATCAAAGCAATTGGCCGTACTGGAGATGGAACACATTGAACTCTGCGCCATGAAACGGGACCGCAAGCAGATTTTAGAACTTTTGCAGCGGCGTGGCACCGTAGAGATACGGGATTTGGAAGTGCAGGATGAGGTTTTTGAAAAAGCCGATACCGCTGCCTCCCGCGGTATTTTGGAGCGCAACGCCGAAACCGCCCGCGCCGCCGCCGAAGTTGTAAGCCGCCACGTGCCGCAAAAAGGCGGGGGGCTTGCCTTTTTAAAAGGGCGTACCGCGCTTTCCCTAACAGAGTATGACGAGTTTTGTGAGGGGCGGGAAAATATTCTGCGAACGGCCCAGCGTGTACAACTGCTGGAGAGAGAGATTGTTGAGGCAAAAGCGGAAATTTCCCGCTGCGAAGCCTTAGAGGAAGCCCTGCTTCCCTGGCTTGCCTTGCCGGTGCCACAAACCTTTACGGGCACGAAGAAAACTGCGGTTTTCATCGGCTCCCTGGAGGGGCAGCACGGGGAAGAGGAAATTTTGCAAAGCCTTGCCGAAGCGGCGCCGGAACTGGATAAGCTGGACGTGGAGATTGTATCTTCTTCGCCAGAGCAAACCAATTTTTACGTCATCTTCCCAAAGGCGCAGGCCGCAAAAGCCGAAGAAGCCCTGCGGGCCTTGGGCTTTGCCCGCCCGGCCCAGGCCACCCACCACCTGCCCAAGGATAAGCAAGAGCGCCTTAGGCGAAAGAAGGCGGAGGCCGAAAAGACCATTACAAAGTGTGAAGAAGAAATAAAAGGCGCAGCCGATATGCTGGACTGCTTCCACAAGCTGGAAGACCACATGCGAATGCGCGCCGAAAAGTACGGCGCCATTGAGCGGCTGGCGCAGTCGCGCCATACGTTTATACTGGAGGGATTTGTACCCCAAAAGTATGCCAAAACCCTGCACAAAGAGCTGGAAAGCACCTTTGAGTGTGCGGTAGATACCTACCACGCGGGTTACGACAATGAGGAGTGCCCCACGGCTTTGGAAAACAAATGGTTCCCCCGCCCGGTTGAAACCGTGCTTGAGAGTTACGGCCTGCCAAACCGCCGGGAGATAGACCCGACGCCCGTGATGAGCATCTTCTATTTTGCCATGTTCGGCCTGATGTTTTCGGACTTTGGCTATGGCCTGATTTTGGCCGGGGCCACGGCCATCTGCCTTTTGAAGTTTAAAGGCATGGAGCCCAACTGGAAAAAGCAGCTCACCCTGTTTTTCTGGTGCGGGGTTTCCACCATGTTCTGGGGCATTATATTCTCCAGTTATTTTGGAGATGTGGTAGACGCCATAGCCCTTACCTTCTTTGGCAGGGCCGCCGACGCGCCCACCCTGATGCCGCCGGTGTGGTTTGCCCCGCTGGAAGAACCCATGCGCCTTTTGATGTTCTGCCTGGCCATTGGCGTGGTACACCTGACGGTGGGCTACATCATGAACGGGGTGAACAGCGCGCGCCGGGGCGATTATGCGGCCATCTTGTTCGATGCAGTATTCCCCGGCCTTTTCGTCTATCCCCTGCTGATTGTTTTGATTGGCACCGAAATGTTTGCCGGTATGCTGGGCAGCACCCAGCCGCTCATCAACATTCCGCCTGTGGTCAATACCATCTGTTACGCCGTTGCGGGCATCTGCGCGGTGGGGGTGGTTTTAACCGGCGGGCGCGAGAGCAAAAACTGGGGTAAACGCCTGCTGAAAGGGGTTTACGCCCTGTACAACGTCATTTCGGGTTGGCTTTCCGATATTCTCAGCTACTCCCGCCTTTTGGCCTTGGGGCTTGCCACCGGGGTTATCGCCTCGGTTATGAACCAGCTTGGCGGCATGGCGGGCGGCGGCGTGTTTGGCGTTATTTTGTTCATTGTTGTATTTGCGGTGGGCCAAACGCTCAACTTCGGCATCAACGTGCTGGGCGCCTATGTCCATTCCAACCGCCTTGAGTTCGTGGAGTTTTTCGGTAAGTTCTTCGAGGGTGGCGGTCGCAAGTATTCGCCCCTCGGCATCCATACCAAGTATTATAAAATAGAGGAGGAAGCATAGCATGTCTGAAATGGGTATTTTTTTCGCAGTTCTGGGAATGGCGGTGGCCGCCTTCCTGCCAGGATGGGGTTCGGCCCGGGGTGTAGGCCTTGCCGGCCAAAGCGCCGCTGCCGTTGTAACCGATGACCCCAGTATGTTCGGTAAGGTGCTGGTTTTACAGCTTCTGCCCGGTACGCAGGGCATTTACGGCCTGCTCATAGCCTTCATCGCCATGAGCCAAATCGGCCTCATCGGTGGCTCGCCAGAGATGAGCCTTGCCAAGGGTTTTGCCTATTTTGCCGCCTGCCTGCCCATCGGTATTGTGGGCCTTATCTCTGCCATCAACCAGGCCAAAGCCTCGGTGGCCTCCATCAACCTTGTGGCCAAACGGCCCGACCAATTTGGTAAAGCCATGATTTTCCCCGCAATGGTAGAAACCTACGCCATTCTTGCCCTTCTGATTAGCCTGCTGGCCCTGGTTGGCCTGAATGGCTTGGCAATTTAATGAGCGCTTGCCAGCCAGTAAAACAGGCAAAGGAGGAAACGCAGTGACAGGTCTTGAAAAGATTCTGAAAGAAATACAGGATGAGGCGGCCAGCGAAGCCGAGGCGGTTTTGGCCAAGGCAAACGCCAGCGCCGGCGAAATTCTGACCAAGGCGAAGGCCGAAGCCGAGGCGAAAAGCCAGGCGACTGCCGAAAACGCCCAAAAGAATGTGGCCGACATCGTATCCTCGCGTGACTCCGCCCTCGGCCTGCAAAAACGGCAGCGCACTTTGGAAACCAAACAGGCGCTGCTGAGTGAAACCCTGGAAAAGGCCCTGCAGGAACTGTACGCCCTGCCCGACGGCGCTTATTTTGACCTTCTGTTGCGTCTGGCCTCTTCTTCCGCCGAGGCGGGAGAGGGGCAGATGTTGCTGAACGAAAAAGATAAACAGCGCCTACCAGCGGATTTTCAGCAGAAATTGGCCGGGGCGCTGCCCACAGGGTGCTCCATACAGGTTTCGGGTGAAGTACGCCCTATAGACGGGGGTTTTGTGCTTAAATACGGCGATGTGGAGGAGAACTGCTCCTTCGCTGCCATTTTTAACGCGCGCCGTGAAGAATTTGCCGATCTCATCAGCCCCATTCTGTTTGCGGCAGAGTAGGCACAAAACAAAACCCGGCGAAAGGAGGAACCCGGATGGCGGAAGAATATGTTTACGCGGTTACGCGGGTGCATGTGGCCGAACAGCACCTGCTGAGCCGGCAGGATATGGAACAGATGATCTCGGCGGCCAGCGCCGAGGAGGTGTCTCGCTTGTTAAGTGACAAAGGCTGGGGCGGCCCCGATACGCCCGCAGGCGATGTAGAGGCTTTGTTAAACGCCGAGACGGAAAAAACCTGGGGTCTTATCCAGGAGCTGGCCGGTGAGGTGGAGCCCTTCAATGTGTTCCGCTATGCAAACGATTATAATAACCTCAAAGCGGCCATCAAACTTGCCTACACAGCCAACGAGGAGAGCGACAAACAGCACTACTTTTTGCGCTACGGCACGGTGGATGTGGAAAAAATTTGCAAGGCGGCCAATGACCATGATTTTAGCGCCCTGCCCGAGGGGATGGCAAAAGCTGGGCGGGAGGCTTATGAAGTGCTGGCCCACACCGGCAACGGCCAGCTTTGTGATATGGCCATTGACCGCGCGGCCCTTGCGGCCATTGCCCAGGCGGGCCAAAAGTGCAGCAGCGAAGTGCTGCGCCGCTATGCCGAAATCACCGTGGACTCGGCCAATATCAAGGCGGCGGTGCGCTGCTGCCGGATGCATAAAAACCGGGAGTTCATAGAAAAGGCCATAGCGCCCGTGGGCACCTTGGATACAAAGCGCCTGATAGAGGCCGCCGCCAGTGGGGACGAGGCCATTTACGCCTTTTTGGATACCACCGCCTATGCGGGGGCCATCCCAGAACTCAAAACCGCAATGGCCGCGTTTGAACGCTGGTGCGAAGACCAGATGATTCGGATGATTCGCCCCCAGCGCACAAACTATTTTGGCCTGGAGCCTTTGGCCGCCTTTATTTTGGGGCGGGAGAATGAAATCAAAATGGTGCGCCTCATCCTCAGTGCAAAAATCAACCATTTAAGCAGCGATGCGCTGCGGGAAAGGCTGAGGGAGACCTATGTATAAAATTGCAGTGATGGGTGACCGCGACAGCATCTATGGTTTTGCCTCGGTGGGGCTGGATATCTACCCGGTGGCCGAGTATTCCGCCGCGGCAAAACAACTGCGCCAGCTTGTAGAAAACGACTACGCCGTTGTGTATGTTACCGAGAAGCTTTACGCCCAGATGGAAAAGGAGCGCGCCGCATATGGCGAGCAAACCCTGCCCGCCCTCATCCCCATACCGGGGGTTTCGGGCAACAATGGGCTGGGCATTGCCCAGGTAAAAAAATCGGTGGAACGAGCGGTTGGTTCAGACATCATTTTTGGAGAGAACGGATAGGCCCCCAAAGATTAGACTAGAGACGGTTGCCCCCGGCCATTTACAAAAAGGGTTTTGGAAAGGGCGACGGTTTTGGGAAGGACGGATTTTTAGATATGAGCAGCAGAGGCACAATTCAAAAGGTGGCCGGCCCGCTTGTAATCGCCGAAGGGATGCGCGACGCCAACATGTTTGACGTGGTGCGTGTGGCGGAAAACCGCCTGATTGGCGAAATTATTGAGATCCATGGAGACAAGGCCAGCGTGCAGGTGTACGAGGAGACCAGCGGCCTTGGCCCCGGC
>CAZKBM010000033.1:0-30602 GCA_964550985.1 uncultured Oscillospiraceae bacterium | reverse complement strand
GGTTGCGCAGCAAGCTTTTGCTAGAAACTGTTATGCAGCGCCTGATTTTTCCCGTTTTTATGCGCTACAGTTTGTTGATATGCTGTAAGGAATGCCTCTGCCAAATACGCCATATACGTTTTTGCCTTTGGGTCGCACTACAGTTCTGGCAGGGGCAGGGGCAGGGGCAGGGGCTGTATACCGGGGTGTATCCTATCTATCTCGGTGCGCAAAGTCTGGTACTGGGTGGCATCCTCGCCATTATAGAGCAAAAAGCGATTTTTTCCCTGTGCTTTTGCGCTGTACAGGGCAAGGTCTGCCCGCTGGTACAGTTCCTCAAAATCGATACCATGCTGGGGAGAAAGCACAATGCCAATGCTGGCCGAAATATCCACCTGAAAGCCCCGGTTGCTGTATGTCTTTTGAAAAAGGGTGCCAATGGTCTGCGCTTTTTGCTCCAATACATCTATACTACGATAATTTTTAATAAAAACAAAAAATTCATCGCCGCCAATTCGCCCAAGGATATCATCCGACCGAAAACAGCCCTTTAGTTCGTCGGCAAGTTCGGTTAAAACCAAATCTCCATACAGGTGTCCCAGGTGGTCGTTTACGCCTTTAAAGCCGTCCACATCTATAATCAGCAGTGCGCAGTGGTCATCCTTATATCGGCGCATCTTTAAGGCTTCCCGTATCAGGTATTCGGTGGTAGCTTTGTTGTAAAGCCCGGTAAGCTGGTCTCTTTCAGCCTTATGAGAAAGGTGGTTAACCTGCTCCACATGCCGGGTGATGTCCCCCAGCTTCCCCACCACCCGCATGGGCTTTCCATCATGGTCCAGCAGGGTGATATAATGGCAGGAATACCACAGGTTTTGCCCATTTGGCAGGATGAAGTGCAGCTTTTCCCTTACAATTTCTTTTGTGGTGTTTTGAAAACGGTTTTTGTAAAGTGGCAGGCTGTCCTCTGCAATAATGCCCTTGTTCAGCAAAGTGGTGGGATAGTTGGTGATTTCTTCGCTGATGCCCAGCCGGTTTGCAAAGTTTTCAGAATATTTCATGGTGCGGCTGGCCACATCAAAATCAAAAAAGGCATCGTTGCTCAGGGTGGAAAGCAGGGTGTTAAACGCCTGCAGGCTCTCCAGTTTTTCGGTGAGCCGAAACTGCTCATCCACATCCTCAATGGAGACATAAACACTGGGCTCACGGCCAGATTCCTGGTAGAGTTTTCCCTGGAATTTCCCCCAAACCGGGCCGCGGGTCTTGTGTCTCATCCGGGCCTTTATCTGGAAGCTGCCCCTGCTGGAAATCTGTTCTTTTACGGTTTGCAGGGAGGTCTCCCTGCTGGATTCTTCCAGCGTGGCGGGCCAAATGTTTTGAAAAGCCTCATAATGTTCTCTCGGGGTATACCCCATAAGGCCATAATAGCCCTCGTTCATTTGCAGCATGGTAAAACAGGCGTCGGCCCGCAGCACCGCGCAGCCGCCGGGGGCGGCTGCCAACATCCGTTTCAGGTGCTCCATTTCACATCGCATCGCATCACGGGCATCATCTGCCGCTTGTGCGCAGTGGTTTTCCATTCTACCACCTCTGTTCGTTTTCCGTGGTTCAGTCATCCGTGTGTAATAAAAGTTCAAATTCGGCCTCGGGCATGGGCTTTGCATAGTAATAACCCTGCACCATATCACAGCCAAGTTCCCGCAAAAGGTCTATATGTTCTTTGCTCTCAACCCCCTCGGCCACCGTGTGAATATTCAGCTCCCTGGCCATGCGCAGCACGTTTGCAATAACCGTGTAGGCGCGCTGGGCGCTTTTGGCAGTTGTGAAAAAGCTGCGGTCAATTTTAATGGAATCCACCGGGATATTCTTTAAAAGCCCAAGCGAGCTGTAGCCCGTACCAAAGTCATCCATAGAGAGGGTAAAACCGCTTACATGCAATTGCTCAATCACATCAATCAGAATATCCTCATTGTCAAAAATGGTTGTCTCGGTCAGTTCAATTTCCAAATACTTTCGCGGCAGAGAGTAGCGGTCGGCCCGCTCGCACAGCATCTGCACAAAATTGGGGTTCGCCAGGTGCAAGCGCGAAAAGTTTACCGAGACGGTGACGGGGGTAAGCCCCTCATCCAGCCAGCCGCGTATTAAGCGGCAGGTCTCTTCAAACATATACATATCCAGTTTGGTAATAAAGCCATCGGCTTCAAAAATGGGGATGAAATGAGCGGGTGCAACCGGCTGTTTGCCCGGCTCCTGCCAGCGTACCAAGGCCTCGGCCCCGGCCATATCCTCGCCGGCAAGGCGGTATTTTGGCTGCAAAAACAGTTTAAATTCTTTTCTTTGCAGCGCCAATTCCATCTTGTTTTCAATCTCTTTGCGGTGCAGGGCCTCCTTAATAAAGCTCTCGTCATATACGCACAGTTCCTCGCCAATATTTTTGGCGGTACGGTGGGCCATGTTCACCTTTTCCAGCGCGGCTGCAATGTCTTTGCAATTTTCAAACTGCATGTAGTAATGGCCGGATACAAATTTTACGTCGTATTTAAAGTCTTCGCCCATCAGCCTTTTAAAGGTGCTTTGATACAGCTTTTGGAAAGACATCAAATGGTCTTGCGTTTGGTATTCGTGCAGCATTACAAATTCATCAATGTTTGTGCGCCCATAGGTTTCTGTTTTGCCGGGTGTGCAAACCGCGGCGGCCTCGGCGGCACATTTTAGCACCATATCGCCCACTTCAAAACCAAGGGTCTGGTTAATCAGCTTAAAGTTGTTGATATCGGTTTTCACCAGAACATACTTGGTCTCGGGGTTTTCCTCCATTTTTTTCTGAGCGGTCAGTTTAAATTTTGCCAAAGTGGGCGCGCCGGTCAAGTCATCCTCATAGGCCATCTTTTCCAGCCTCTTTACGTTTTTCCTCTGCAAAAACAGTATGAGAAGCAACAAAAGCAGAAACAGTACCACAAACATAAGAGAGAGTATTGTGGTGGATAAGATGATGGCGTTGGCTGTTTCAAAAACGGTGGCCTCGGGTACAATCACAAACAGGTTCCAATCGTTTACGCCCTGCGCGCCAAGGCCCCTGTAGTGCATAATGCGTGTTAATCCATTCACAACGTACTTGGCATGGCCCGATTCATTCTCGGCCACTTTTTCCTGAATGGTCTTAAAGTCGTCGTACTGGAAAAACTTGGCCTCCCGGTAGGTGTCGAACAGGTTATCACTTTGGGTGATGGAGCTTGCGTTTGTGGAGCGGGCAACAATTTCACCGCTGTTTGTTACAATATAAGCATACGCTTTTCCATCGTAGGAGGGCATCAGAAATTTGTCTAAATCGCTGGAGATGTAAGCGGCTGCCAAAACGCCAATAATAGTATCTTCATAAAGTAAAGGTGTGGCAATTACCACCACCTCTTCATCCTTCACCTTGGATGCAAGGGGGTCGCTAAGTACGGTATTGCCGGCCAGGGCCTGATGGAAATAGGCGCGGTCGTCCAGGTTATACTTCCGCCCACTGCCCGAAATGGCCTCGCCATTGCGGTTTGCCACCAAAGCGTAGTTGAATGAGGCGGTTTCGGCCACCTGCGCCAGCAGGGAGGGCTCTATATCCTCTATATTTGGGCTGCGGGCCAGGGCGGTGCCCAAAGCTTTTACCGCGTTTTCTTCAAGCTCTAACTTGCTCAGGAAATTAAAGCGCTGCTGATCCATGGTTTCTGTCATGGTGTCGTGAGTTGTTTTTTCTACCATGGCCTTGATGTGCTGGTTATACAGCAGCAAGCCGGCAGTGACAATAAGAATAGCCGCCAAACCGATGGCTATAGGGGCCAGCATTTTGGACTTAGGGGTACGCATCGTAAACATCGCCTCCAAACTTTGTGTACTGCAAAAGCCAAAAGCCCCGTAATGCGTTGCCGGGTTGGCCCAGTTATTACCAAACAAAAAACAAAAAAATCATTTGCCCAAAACACGGTTTCAGGTGGCTGCGTGTTGGTGACAAATGGCGCGATTAAACTTAGATTCGATAAAAAGTTAAGCAAAAAAAGTCGAACTTGTCAACGGGGCGGGGGTTTTGCGGCGGGGTGCGTGCAGGTGGTAGTGTTTTTCTTTACCGGAGGGAAAAACCATAATTTAGGCATATGGAAGCCCCTTTTTCAGGCTGTTTTCCGGCGGCACTTTGGGGCGCCACAGTGCGGTGTGAATTGCCATGCATGGCAATTCACACAAAGTGAAGGAATGATATGACTACGATACGCGCTTCTTGTGTTTTGAGATAAACCCGGCCAATGGAAAATGAGTGGCATTTTTTCGCCAAACATCCTTTTTTTGCTTTGACACTTCCATTTCCTCTATTCGACACTTTTTTGTTCCCCACTCCTATAGTATATAAAGAAGTTGGGTTAAAAAAGTGTAAGAAATGCCAGAATATTTTGCCATCCGTCTGCCAGTATTTTGCCTACGCTTGCCTTTCGCCAGGTATTTATTTGGCAGAACCCAACAAGAAAGTGCCCTGTACTTTGTACAAAAACACAAAAATGCCGTTAAAAGAAATTTTTTGCTTGCCTTTTACAGGGCGGCGCGGTATAGTGTAGGCATATTGGTAACGTTACCGGCAACATTGCCGGTACTGTTACCGTAAAGCCTGGGGGTTCACCCATGAAAGATTTGACCATCATCGATGTTGCAAGGCTGGCCGGGGTAAGTGTTTCCACGGTATCCCGCGTGTTAAACCGCCACCCGGACGTAAGCGCCAAGACCAGCGAAAAGGTGATGGCCGTGATGAACAGCCACAGCTATGTGCCAAACAACAGCGCCAGGAATTTAAAGCGTGAATCGATGAAGGCGGTGGCCGTGGTGGTGAAGGGGTTTTCAAACCCCATTTTTACCGCCATGTTGGGCATTGTGCAGCAACAACTGGAACGCAATGGCTACACCATGCTTTTGGCCCAGGTGGAAACCCTGGAGGATGAACTGGCGGCGGCCATCAGCCTTTGTAAGGAGAAAAAACCCCGCGGGCTTATTTTTATGGGTGGTAATTTTAGCCATACACGTGATAAATTGGCTCTACTGGATGTGCCGTTCGTCACCCTTACCATCACCATGCACAGCAATGTGGATAGGGCCAGTTTTTCCAGCGTGACGGTGGATGATTTTGCGGCGGGTTACCGGGTGGCAAGCATCATGCTGGAAAACGGCCATACGGGGCTTGCCTGTATCGGCTCCTCCGCCAGCGATACCAGCATTAGCCGGCTGCGCATTGAGGGGTTTGGCAAGGCCATGCGGGAGGCGGGCAGCGCGCTTTTGCAAAATCATGTTGCTTACGCGGGGGCGTTTTCGCACCGGGCGGGTTACGAAGCCGCCCGCAGCCTGCTGCAGCAGCACAGCTTTACCAGCCTGTTTTGCATCTCGGACATTTTGGCTTTTGGCGCCATACGCGCCATACACGACGCCGGCCTTAAGGTGCCCGAAGATATAGCGGTTGTGGGTTTTGACGGCATTGACGAGGGGCGTTATTTCATCCCTTCGCTGGCCACCATGAAGCAGCCTGAGGCCGAGATGGCCCACGAGTGTGTGGATATCTTGCTAAGTTGTATCCGCGGCGCGGCGCCCCATAGGCACCTTTTGCTGGAAGCCGCTTTCCAGCCGGGCGAAAGTTTTGCCCAAAAGGGCTAGTAGTCCCCCAAGCCTAAACTGTGTCATGCAATGCTGCGTCTTATTCCGCCCTGCTGCGTCGTCCTCAATCACAATAGCTACGGCTATTGCTCAATCGTCCTTCTTGCTGTGCGAAATAATACTTGCATGCCATGCCTCAGTTTAATCTTGGTGAACTACTAGCGGCCCTTACGGCCTTTGAGATTTCTCTACTATAGTTGTTCGCAGGGGCGGCGTAAAACCGGGCTGCCCCTGTACAAAAATAAGCCTTATAACACAAGGAGGAAATGTATGAAACGCAAACGCACACTGGCACTTGCCTTTACAGGCCTGATGGCCTGCAGCCTTCTCGCTGCCTGTTCGGGCGGCAGTTCTTCGGCGGCGGCTAGTTCCGCGGCGCCGGCTTCTTCTGCAGCGCCCGCCGCTTCCGCCAGCGCAAAACCCACTTCGGGTGGCTCGGGCGGCTCGGTTTACTATTTAAACTTTAAGCCCGAACAAGACCAGCAATGGCAGGAACTTGCCAAAATTTACACCGATACCACCGGTGTACCCGTAACGGTTTTAACGGCGGCCTCTGGCCAGTATGAAACCACCCTGAAAAGTGAAATTGCCAAAAGCGAAGCGCCCACCCTGTTCCAGGTGAACGGCCCTGTGGGCCTTGCCAGCTGGAAAGATTATTGCCATGACCTTTCCGGCAGCCAGATTGCAGGGGAGTTGACCAATGAGGAATTTGCCCTGAAAAATGGTGAAGAGACCGCCGGTATTGCCTACGTGATTGAAAGCTATGGCATTATCTACAACCGCAACCTGCTGGAAAAAGCCGGTTATAAGCCCGAGGATATCACGGATTTTGCCTCGCTGAAAAAGGTGGCAGAGGACATTACCGCCCGCACAGGGGAACTGGGCTTTTCGGCCTTTACCTCCGCCGGTATGGATGCCTCCTCTGACTGGCGCTTTAAAACCCACCTGGCAAACCTGCCCATCTATTACGAGTACAAGGCCGACGGCATCACCTCCACTGATGCCATCAAAGGTACATACCTGCCAAACTACAAAGAGATTTGGGACCTTTACATCAACAACAGTACCACAAAGCCCGCCTTGCTTAGCACCAAAACCGGCGACGACGCCGTGGCCGAATTTGTAACCGAGCAGGCCGTGTTCTACCAAAACGGCACCTGGGCTTATGGTGATATTGCCGATATTGGGGATGAAAACCTGGGTATGTTGCCCATCTACATCGGCGTGGATGGCGAGGACAAACAGGGCCTGTGCACCGGAACCGAAAACTACTGGTGTGTTAACAAAAATGCCTCAGAGGCAGATATTCAGGCCACGCTGGACTTCATGTACTGGTGTGTAACCTCTGAGGAAGGCACCAAGGCCATGTGCGACAATATGGGCTTTGTCATTCCCTTTAAGGGCAACCTGCCTGCCGATAACCCGCTGGTAAACATTGCCAACGACTATGTGGACCAGGGCTATACCCCCGTTTCCTGGAACTTCACCACCATGCCCTCTGAGCAGTGGAAAAACGACCTGGGCTCCGCCCTCACAGCCTATGCCGCCGGCACCGGCAGCTGGGACGATGTGACCAAGGCCTTTGTGGATGGCTGGGCAGCCGAGTACAAAGCGGTAAACGGATAAACAGAATGTGTTGTTGCCCAAAAGCACGCAGCTTTTGGCCGCTACGGGCGGGCGGTAAAATTTTACCGCCCGCCTTTTATCCATTAAAGGGCCCCTTGCAAAATATGGCACAACAGGGGCCCTGCGCATCAAAGGGGGAATCTATATGGAAAAGGCCATCCGGCGTTATTTTCCGCTGTTTCTGCTGCCAACCTTGGCCGCTTTTATCATCGGTTTTATCGTTCCATTCGGCCTAGGTATCTGGCTCTCGTTTTGCAAATTCACCACCATACAGGACGCAAGCTTTATTGGCGTGGGCAACTATGCAAAGGCTTTTGCCGATGAATCCTTCCTACATGCTTTGTGGTTTACGGCCCTGTTTGCGGTGGTCAGCCTGGTTCTCATCAACGGCCTGGCTTTTGCCGTTGCCATGGCGCTTACCAAAAAACTGCGCGGAACCAACCTCTTCCGCACGGTATTTTATATGCCAAACCTGATTGGCGGCATTGTGCTGGGCTATATTTGGCAGCTTATTTTTAACGGCATACTGGCCCAGTTTGACCTGGCCCTCAACCTCAATGAGAAGTACGGCTTTTGGGGGCTGGTGATTTTGGTTTGCTGGCAGCAAATTGGCTATATGATGATTATCTATATCGCCGGGCTGCAAACCATTCCGGCCGACCTGAACGAGGCCGCCGCCATCGACGGCGCAAGCGGCTTCCAGCGTTTGTTCCGCGTTACCATACCCATGATGATGCCATCCATCACCATCTGCACCTTCCTCTCCATTACAAACGGCTTCAAACTGTTTGACCAGAACCTCTCCTTAACCGCGGGCGAACCTGCCCACCGCACCGAGATGATGGCCCTCAACATTTTTAACACCTTCTATGGCCGGGTAGGCTTTGAAGGGGTGGGCCAGGCCAAAGCCGTGCTGTTCTTTATTTTGGTGGTGGGCATAGGCCTTATTCAACTGCGCATCACCCGCTCGCGGGAGGTGCAGCAATGAAACCGAAGGATACAGGCAGGCGCTGGTTTTTAAGTGTGTTGTTGGCGCTGATTTCGGTGCTGTATGTTGCGCCAATTTTCATCATTCTCATAAACTCTTTCAAGAAAAAAACCTATATCAACCTTGAACCCTTTACCTTCCCCGACGCAAAAACCTGGACGGGGTTTGACAATTACCTGACGGCCATCAACGATTACGGCTTCTTAAAAAGCGTGGGCGTCACCCTCATCATCACCGTGGGCTCGGTACTGATGATTCTGCTGTGCTGTTCCATGTTTGCATGGTTCATCACACGGGTGCAGTCCGGCTTTACAAAGCTTTTGTACCTGCTGTGCGTTTTCTCCATGGTGGTGCCCTTCCAAATGGTGATGTTCACCCTCTCCAAAACCGCCGACACCCTAAAGCTCAACACCCCCTGGGGCATCATCATCGTCTACCTGGGTTTTGGGGCGGGGCTGGCCGTGTTTATGTTCTGCGGGTTTATCAAGGGCATTCCCATAGAGGTGGAAGAGGCCGCCATGATAGACGGCTGCAACCCGGTGCGTACCTTCTTCCGGGTGGTATTGCCCATGCTGCAGCCCACCTATATCTCAGTGGGTATCCTGCAAACCATGTGGATTTGGAACGACTTTTTACTGCCCTATCTTGTGCTGGACCAAAAGCGCTTTAAAACCATCTCCATGGTGATACAAAGCATGAAGGGCAGCTATGGCCGTGTGGATATGGGCGCCGTTATGGCCTGTTTGATTATGGCCGTCATCCCTGTGGTGGTATTTTATCTAAGCAGCCAAAAACACATCATTGAAGGTGTGGCCGCGGGTGCTGTGAAAGGCTAGGCTTATGGAAAAGCTACCCAACCTACCCGTGCGCGCGGCGGGTGTATTGCTGCCGGTTAGCAGCCTGCCGGGGCCCTACGGCATTGGCAGTTTTGGCAATTTTGCCCGCCGCTGGGTACAGTTTTTGCAAAGTGCCGGCCAGCGCTACTGGCAGGTATTGCCGCTGGGTCCCACCAGTTATGGGGATAGCCCCTACCAAAGCGTTTCGGCCTTTGCGGGCAACCCTTATTTTATCGATTTGGACACCCTGTGTGAAGAGGGGCTGTTACTGCGGGAGGAATACGCTGCGCTGCCCTTTGGCAAACAGGAAAGCCTTGTGGATTACGGCGCTTTGTACCAGTACAGGGAAGGGGCGCTGCGCCGTGCCTATGCCCGTTTTGCAGATGCCGCCGCCCTGGACGCGTTTGCGGCCGAGACCCCCTGGCTTGCCGATTATACCCTATACATGGCCATCAAAGCCAAAGAGGGCCAGCGTAGCTGGACAGAGTGGCCAAAGGCCGCCCGTCTGCGCGAGGAGGAGACGCTAAAGGCCCTGCGCACAGAACTGGCGGACAATATACGCTACCACACCTTTGTGCAGTACCAGTTTTTTAAGCAGTGGAACGCCCTGCGTGCCTACGCCGCAAGCTGCGGGGTAGAGGTCATTGGGGATATACCCATCTATGTCTCCATGGATAGCGCCGACCTGTGGGCCGGGCGGGAGATGTTCCAGCTGGGGGAAGAAGCCCTGCCCACCGAGGTTTCGGGCTGCCCGCCCGACAGTTTTGCCCCCGGCGGCCAGCTTTGGGGAAACCCGCTGTACAACTGGCAGGCGCTGGAGGATAGCGGTTACGCCTGGTGGGTAGAGCGAATGCGCGCCAGCTTTGCGCTGTATGATGTGCTGCGCATCGACCATTTCAGGGGCCTGGAGAGCTATTACGCCATCCCTTTTGGGGCAAAGGACGCAACAGGCGGCCGCTGGCGCAAGGGCCCCGGCATGGGGCTTATTAACGCCATACGCCAGGGTGTGCCCAAAGCCCGCATCATTGCCGAGGATTTGGGCTTCCTAACCGATGAGGTGCGAAAGTTGCTGCACGAGAGCGGTTACCCCGGTATGAAGGTGTTGCAGTTCGCCTTTGACGCGCGTGAAGCGGGGGACTACAGCCCATACAGCTATGGCCCCAACAACGTGGTGTACACCGGCACCCATGATAACGACACGGTGCGTGGATGGGCGAAAACCGCCGCAGGGAATGACGTTGCAAACGCCATGGAATATATGGGCATCCGCAAAAAGCGGCAGCTGCCCAGGGCCATGGTGCGGCTTGCCATGCAAAGCCCCGCGGCCCTTGCCATGGCCCCCATGCAAGACTGGCTGGCCCTGCCGGGCAGCGCCCGCATCAATACCCCGGCCACCCTGGGGGGGCGCAACTGGCGCTGGCGGCTACAGGCAAAAGCACTTAGCCCCCGCCTGGCCGGGGAGATGCGCAAGATGGCCGAAATGTATGGGCGCTGCCTGCAGTGCCCATGAAAAGGGTTATGCATACACCGCAAAACAGGCAAAAGCAAGCCTGTTCACCTTGAAACAGGAAAAGAGGAACCGGAATGCGGGACTATAGAGAAAACCTGCGCGCGGCCCTGGCCGAATGCGAGGCAAATGCCGACCTAAACACCCTGTATGCGGCGGTTAGCCACAGCGTTATGCGCAGCATACAGCCCCTTTGGAACCAAAACGAGGATGAAAAAACCGCCTGTTATTTTTCGGCAGAGTTCCTTTTGGGCAGGGTCATCTATTCCAATTTTTACAACCTGGGCCTTTTGGAGGAACTGCGGCGGCAGTTTTTAGAAAAAGGCCTTGACCCCAATATGTTTGAAGCCGTGGAGGACGATGCCCTGGGCAACGGGGGGCTGGGGCGGCTGGCCGCCTGCTTTTTAGATTCCGCCGCCACCTGTGGCCTGCCCCTGGATGGTTTTGGCATCCGCTACCGTTATGGCCTGTTCCGCCAGTATTTTGCAGATGGATTCCAGCAGGAGGAACCCGACGACTGGCTGAGTTTTGGCGACCCCTGGAGCCTGCGGCGAGAGGACGAGCGGGTGCTCATCCGCTTTAAAGGGCAGGACGTTTGGGCCGTGCCCTACGATATGCCGGTGATTGGCTATGGCAACACCCGGGTGAACACGCTGCGGCTTTGGCAGGCCGAGGCTTTGCAGGCCTTTGATTTTGAGAGCTTTAACGGCCAGGACTATGCGGCCGCCTACCAAAAGCAAAACGAGGCCGCCGCTATCTCGGCTGTTTTATACCCGAACGACGACACCCCAAAAGGCAAAAAACTGCGGCTGAAACAGCAGTACTTTTTTTCCTCGGCCTCGCTGCAAAGCCTGTTGCGCGGGTACAAAAAGCGCTTTGGGCCAAACTGGGCGCAGCTGCCAAAGCATCTGACCATCCAGTTAAACGATACCCACCCCACCGTGGCCATCCCCGAACTTTTGCGCTTACTGATGGGGGAGGAGCTGCTTGGTTTTGAAGAGGCCTTTTCCATTGTGCAGGGCGTGTTTGCCTATACAAACCATACCATCATGGCCGAAGCGCTGGAAAAATGGGATACCGAGCTGTTTTGCGAGGTGATACCCGAGGTGTACCCTTATGTGGTGATGCTGCAAAACCATTTGGGGCGGCTTCTTGCGGCAAGGGGAATAGCGCCAAAGGCATTCCGGGAATACAAGCTGATTGAGGGCGGGCGCATCCATATGGCGCGCATGGCCGTATTTGCCACCCACAGCACAAACGGCGTGGCTGCCATACACACCGAAATTTTAAAAAACGACGTGTTAAAAGAGTGGTATGCCCTGTACCCAGAGCGGTTTAACAACAAAACCAACGGCATTACCCAGCGGCGCTGGTTGGGGCTTTGCAACCCAGAACTTGCCGCTTTTATCACCGGGCGCATTGGGGATGGCTGGCTGAACAATTTGGAGGAACTGCAAAAACTGGCCCCCTATGCGCAGGACGCCGCCTCCCTTCGGGAATTTTGCGATGTAAAAACCTTGAAAAAGAGGCAATTGGCCGATTATATCCGGGTACATGAGCACGGCTTTGAGCTGAATCAGGCCGCGGTGTTTGATGTACAGGTGAAGCGCCTGCACGAGTATAAGCGCCAGCTTTTAAATGCCTTTGCAATTTTGGATATCTATTTTGCGCTAAAAGAGGGGGCCCTGCCAAACTTTACCCCCATGGCCTGCCTGTTTGGCGCAAAGGCCGCCCCCGGCTATAAGCGTGCCAAAGGTATTATCAAATTTATAAATGAAATTGCCAAAAAGCTGAACGCCGACCCCGAGACAAAAGACAAGTTACAGGTGCTTTTTGTGCAAAACTATAATGTTAGCTATGCCGAAAAGCTGATACCCGCCGCCGACTTGAGCGAGCAGATTTCCGCCGCGGGCACCGAGGCTTCGGGTACGGGCAATATGAAGCTGATGCTGAACGGCGCTGTGACGCTTGGCACCTACGACGGGGCCAATATTGAAATTGTGCAGGAGAGCGGGGAGGAGAACAACTATATCTTTGGCGCAAGGGTGGAGGAACTGAATGCCCTGAAAGGGCGCTACAACCCCCAAAAATTGTATGAGGAAAACCCGCGGATACACAGGGTGATGGACTGCCTGGTGGATGGCAGTTTCTGCGACGGCAAAACCGGCCTGTTTGAGGACTTGTATACCTCTATTTTGGAAGGCGCCAGCTGGCACGCGCCCGACCCCTATTTTGTGCTGCTGGATTTTGCCCCCTATGTGGAGGCCAAGCTGCGCGCAAACCAAGACGCTGCGGACAGCGAGGCCTTTGCCCGCAAATGCCTGCTAAACACCGCCCATGCCGGCAAATTTTCCAGCGATAGAACCATACGCCAATACGCTACGGAAATTTGGGGGCTGTAAAACAGATACGCTTTGCCACATAATTGCCACCGCCGGGGCCTGCCATTGCCGCGGCGGTGTTTTTTGCGTATAATGTATGGTAAAGTTACAAAGGCTATATAGCCAACTAAGCCAAACCGAGGTGCAAGCATGGAGAGAGAAAACCCGCTGTATGGCGCATATGTAAAAATTTTACAGGAGGAATTGATACCTGCCACCGGCTGTACCGAGCCCATTGCCATTGCCTATGCCGCAGCCAAAGCCCGCGAGGTGCTATGTGCAAAGCCTGAAAAGATGACCCTGGCCGTGAGCGGCAGCATTTTAAAGAATGCTAAAAGCGCAAGCGTGCCGGGCACGGGCGGGCGCAAGGGGGTAAAGGTTGCCCTGGCCGCCGGTGTTTTGGTGGGGGATGCCGCCAAAAAGCTGGAGGTGATTGCCCATATACCCCCTTCGGCCATTCCGGAAATTGCAGCCTACGCTGAAAGCTGCCCCATGGAGGTGGGCCTTACCGATGACAGCCATCTGTTTGAGATTGTGCTGCTGGCCTTTGCGGGGGGCAGCAGGGCTAAAATACATATTATAGATGCCCACACAAACCTTGTGCTGGTGGAAAAAGACGGCCTAGCCCTGTTTAAGGCAAGTACAGGCGGTGAGGAGCAGGCGGCCGCCCTTCCCTACCACCTTCTTACGGTGGCCGATATTGTAGATTTTGCCGAAAGTGCCGATATAGCCGATATCGCCCCCATTTTGGAACCGCAGCGCCGCTGTAACTGGCAAATAGCCCAAGAGGGGATGGCAAAGCCCTACGGCGCCAACCTGGGCAAAACCCTGCTGAGCTGCGCCGGGGGGGACTGTGTGCAAAACCGGGCCAAAGCCTACGCGGCCGCCGCCTCCGATGCGCGTATGGGCGGCTGCGACAAGCCTGTGGTGATTACGGCGGGCAGCGGTAACCAGGGCATCACGGCCTCGGTGCCGGTGCTGGTATACGCAGAGGAACTGGGTAGCAGCGAAGAGGAACTCTACCGCGCCATGGCGCTTTCAGCCCTGCTTACCATCCACCAAAAAAACAGCATTGGCAAACTTTCGGCCTTTTGCGGCGCGGTGTGCGCCGGGGCCGGGGCGGGGGCGGGCATCACCTACCTGAAGGGGGGGCGCTATGAGGAGATTTGCCACAGCCTGGTAAACGCCCTGGCCATCCTTTCGGGCATGGTGTGCGATGGGGCCAAGCCCTCCTGCGCGGCAAAAATTGCCATGGCCGTAGAGGCGGGCATTTTGGGGTATGAGATGTACGCAAGAGGCGAGCAGTTCTACCGGGGGGATGGGCTGGTGGCAGCCGGTGTGGAAAAAACCATTGCAAACATTGGCCGCCTGGGCAAAGACGGTATGCACAGCACAAACCGGGAAATTTTGGATATGATGACCTGCAGCTGTGATAGTTAGCTTACAGAAGTGTAGCCTCGCCGTTTGGCGGGCCCCGCCCCGAAATGGGGGGAGGGGTGAAAAAGGGCCTTTTGCAAACTCGTTACATGGTTACAGTACATAAAAGGGATTAGCAGAGGCGCAGCGCGCTTTAGCCAGGGGGGCCAATGTACAAAATACTGTTGGTGGAGGACGACCCCGCCATTGCGCGGCTGGTGGCGCAGGAATTGGAAAACTGGGGTTTTGAGACAAAACGGACCGAGAATTTTGCCGATGTTTTGGGTGTGTTTCACACCTTTCAGCCAAACCTTGTGCTGCTGGATCTCTCCCTGCCGCACCGCAGCGGTTTTTATTGGTGCGGTGAAATCCGCAAAACCTCCACCGTACCCATTTTGTTCCTCTCCTCGGCGGCCGATAATATGAACCAGGTGACGGCCCTAAACCAGGGGGCGGATGATTTTGTGGCAAAGCCCTTTGATATGCGGCTGCTTTTGGCCAAGGTGCAGGCCCTTTTACGCCGCAGCTATGCCCTTGGCGCCCCGGTGGCGGCCCTGAGCTGCCACGGCGTAAGCCTAGATGCCGACGCAATGGCTCTGCGCTGCAGAGGCGGCGGGGCCGTGCCGTTAACCCCCAACGAACTGCGGATATTGCAACTGCTGATGGCGCAGCCGGGGCGGGTGAACCGGCGTGAGGATATCATGCGTGCGCTGTGGGAGGATGAGGCCTTTATAGATGACAACACCCTGACGGTAAATGTGGCTCGGCTGCGCAAAAAGCTGGATGATGCGGGCCTTGTGGGCTTTATTGAAACCAAAAAGGGGGCTGGTTATTTTGTGCCCCCTGAGAGGTGAGTATGGATAGGAAAGAAATGAAAACAAGCCGGATATTTTTGCACTGGCTAGTTGCCCGCCGCGTGGTGCTGCTGTACCAGGCGGCGGTATTTGGTTTTTTCTTTTTGGTATACGCCCTATATGCTTACCCCTGGGGCGTTGCGGGCTATGCGGCCCTTTTGGGGGGCTGCCTGGGGCTGGGGCTTGCCCTGTGGGATTTTATGCGGTTTTGCCGGCGGCACAGGGAACTGCAACAGTTGGCGGGGCGCTTCCCACTGGGGCCCTTGCCGGGCGGAACCAGCTTGCTGGAGGCAGATTATATACAGATTGCCGCCGAACTTGAGGCCGAGCGCAAAAGGCTGGAGGCCCTAAATGAGGCTACATGCCGGGACGCCGACGAGTACTATACCCTTTGGGCCCACCAGATTAAAACCCCGCTGGCCGCCATGCGGCTGCTGCTGCAAAGTGACGAAGGGGCCCCAAGCGGCGTACAAAGCCGCAGTTTTTTGCAGGAACTGCTGCGCACCGGGCAGTATGTGGATATGGTGCTGCAATACCAGCGGCTGCAAAGTGTACAAAACGACCTGTTGCTGCGGCCTTGCAAGGTGGGGGAGCTGGCAAAAAAGGCGGCCAAAAACTGTGCCACCCTCTTCATCTGTAAAAACCTCTCCCTTACGGTAAAGGCGGAAAAAATTTGTGTGGTTACAGATGAAAAATGGCTTTGCTTTGTGCTGGAGCAGCTTTTTTCCAATGCGGTAAAATACACCGCTGCGGGCGGGGTGCAGGTGTACGAGGAAGGGCCGGATACCCTGGTGATAGAGGATAGCGGCTGCGGCATACCGCCCGAGGACCTGCCGCGGGTGTTTGAGCGGGGCTTTACCGGCCTTGCAGGCCGGGCCGAGCGCAGTTCCACAGGCATTGGGCTGTACCTTTGCAGGGAGATACTGCAAAAAATGGGCTTTGGCATCCGGTTGGAATCAAACCTTGGCAGGGGTACGCGGGTGCTGCTTTGCCTGGCCCAGCCGGTGCTGGAAGTGGAATGAGGGCGTTTACGGGTGGCCAAGCTTACAATTTTGTAAGCTTGGCCACCCGTATTGTAAGCCAAATCGATGGCAGGGGGGCGGGCCCCGGCGGTAAAATAGAGGGGAAGGCGGGGCAGCGGGGGCGTAAAGCGCCTGCATAGCCCAAATAAACCCAAAGGAGGCGTTATGATGGCGTTACTGGTCGCCAGTCATCTGCAAAAAATTTATACCACACGTTTTGGCGCAAATAAGGTGGAGGCCCTGCGCGATGTCTCGTTCAGCGTAGAAGAGGGGGAGTTTGTGGCCATTATGGGCGAAAGCGGAAGCGGCAAAACCACCCTGCTCAATATATTGGCATCCCTGGATAAACCCACAAAAGGGGAGGTAAACCTGCGCGGGAAGCCGATGTCCAGCGTGAAGGAGGGCCAGCTTGCCGCTTTCCGCCGCAAGCACCTGGGTTTTGTTTTTCAGGATTTTAACCTGCTGGATACCCTGAGTATTGAGGACAATATCTACCTGCCGCTGGTGCTCTCGGGCCATAAATATGAGGAGATGCGCGCGCGGCTGGCCCCTCTGGCGCAAAAGCTATCCATTACCGATATCCTGCAAAAATTCCCCTATGAGGTTTCGGGCGGGCAAAAGCAGCGCACGGCTGCGGCGCGGGCGCTTATCACCGGGCCAGACCTGGTGCTGGCAGATGAGCCCACCGGCGCGCTGGACTCGAAGGCCTCTGGTACGCTGCTACAGCTTTTGGCCGAGGTAAACGGCGAAGGGCAAACCATTTTGATGGTAACCCATTCGGCCAGGGCGGCCAGTAAGGCCGGGCGGGTGCTTTTTATACGCGACGGCGAGGTGTTCCATCAAATCTACCGTGGCAGCGGCAGCGATGAGGAACTCTACCAAAAAATTGGCCATGCGCTAACGGTGTGCGCGGCTGGGCAGGAGGCGGTTTAACATGCATAGCCTCCCCTTTTACGCAAAACTTGCCCTATCCAACCTCTGGCGCAACCGCAGCACCTACCTGCCCTATCTGCTGGCCTGCACCGTCTCCATTTTTACGCTGTATACCCTTTGGGCCATAAACGCAAACGGCGCACTGGATGGAATGCGCGGGGAGAGCGTGGTAAAATCCTTCACCGCCATTGGGGCAATCATCATGGCCCTGTTTTGCAGCCTGCTGATTTTTTATACGAACAGCTTTTTGATGAAACGCCGCAAAAAAGAGTTGGGACTTTACTCCATTTTGGGTATGGAAAAAAAGAACATTGCCTGCCTGATGTTTTTTGAAACATTTTTTATAGCGGTTTTGGCCATTGTGCTGGGCCTTGTTTTGGGCATGTTGCTTAGCCAGTTGCTTTTTTGGCTGCTGCTGCGCATGGTGCGCTTTACGGTAATGCTCTCCATGCCGCCCAGCCTTATGGCGCTGGGTTACACGGCGGCCTTTTTTGGCTTTGTGTTTGCCTGCACCCTGCTGGCAAACCTTTGGCAGGTAAAAACCAGCAGCCCCATCGGCCTTATGGCTGGGGCCAACCAGGGGGAGAAAGAGCCCAAATCCTCCAAACTATTAACCATATTTGGCCTTTTGTGTCTGGCCGGGGGCTACTTTATCGCGCTGTATTTTACCTCCCCAGTGGAGGTGATTATGACCTTTTTGCCGGCTGTTTTACTGGTTATACTAGGCACCTACTGCCTGTTTACCTCCGGCAGTATCACCCTGTTAAAAATGCTGCGAAAAAACAAAAAGTATTACTATCAGCCGGGGCACTTTATCTCGGTTTCAGGTATGATTTACCGTATGCGGCAAAATGCGGCGGGGCTTGCCACCATCTGCATTTTAAGCTGCATGGTGCTGGTTACGGTTTCCAGCACGGTGGCGCTGAACTTTGGCGCCGAGGACTCCCTCAAGGCACAATACCCCTATGCCTATTCCATGCAGTTTTCCTCTGCCGAGGATGCCTCGGCCATTTTGGCCGGGGCCCAGGCGGTGGCCGAGGGCAGCGGGGTGAGCCTTGGCAGCCGGCAACAGTATGAAGAAAATAGTTTTGTCGCCGTGCAAAATCAAGCTGGCTTACAGGCCACCAATGACCCCGCTGCCACCTTGGGCGCCAATTATGTCAGCCTGCTAAACCTTGCCGATTATAACCGCTGCGAGGGCCAAAACCTGCAACTGGCCGAGGGTGAGGCGCTTTTGCTGGTAAGCGGCGGCCGCTATGATGAGGAAACGCTGGCCATAAATGGAATCGACTACAGGGTGTATCTGCTGGAATCTTTTGGGAAAAAAGAGGCCAGCAGCCGAGATTTGCTGCGCAGTTTTACCCTGGTGCTGCCAAGCCAAGCCGCGGTGCAGGCCGTAATGCAGGCGGGGGGAGAAGTTTCCAACCAGGCCCCCAGTTATATTGTAGGTTTTGACATTGAGGGCAGCGAGGCTGGCCTGCAACGTTTTGAAACAGAGTTTTATTCCTATTTGGAATCGACGCATACACAGGAGAATTTCCGTTATAATTCACGCGAGGGCGCCCGGCAAAACTGGTATGCAAGCAATGGTGGCTTCCTGTTTTTGGGCCTGTACTTTGGCATTCTGTTCATGCTGGCCGCCGCGCTTATCATCTACTACAAGCAACTTTCCGAAGGGTACGACGACGCCGGCCGCTTTGAAATACTGCAAAAGGTGGGCATGGGGGAAGCAGAGGTGAAAAAGACCATAAACAGCCAAATATTGGCGGTATTTTTCCTGCCGCTTGTGGCGGCTGTGGTCCACATCGTTGTGGCCTTTTTCCCCATTAGCCGCGCCATGGTCATTTTTGGGGTGCTCAACCTGCCACTGCTGGTTTTGGCAAGCGCACTCACCGTTTTGGCTTATGTTCTGGTGTATCTCTTGGTATTTCGGCAAACGGCCCACAGCTATTTCCGTATTGTACGCCGCCAAGCCGCCACTCAATAAAGTTTAAAAATACCCAAAAACCTTACGCAATTTTGACTTTGCTGCCCCATCTGCATCGGCCGCCCCAGGCCGGTGCTTTTTGCTTTTGTAAATAAGTGGAAATAAATAAAACGGTAAATAGCATTTATTTTGCTTTTATAGCAAACAAAAGAATTTGTGAGTGAAGCGCGGGCTAAAAGTTGCCACATTTAATGTGAATCATTTGTGCACGCAGGCAGATATGGCAATTTTTTCCTTTCTCTTCCGGCATACTCGTTTTAAGGTATATTGGTGCCAATGCGTGAAAGTACCACTGTGGCATTTGCCATCAGAATGTTGAAAATAACCGGTATATTGATATAATTGGGGAACAAAATATGTGTGGCGCTTTATAGGCAGGTTCTGCTTTTGTGAGATTTTGTCATTTTACGTGGAGCAGGCCTCGAAGCACCGGCTATTTGTTACGGTTTCTCAAAAGCTTGCGCGGCAAACTTCTGCTAGAAACTGTCAGGCAAGGTTTACAGTAAGTGCAAATATATACGATGCATTAAGTGAAAGAGTTGTAGCCTCTATTTTGAAGGAGTTCCCCCCATGCACATCCGCAATTGGTCAAATGATTTGGTGACCGAAATAGATGTGGTTGACAAGCAACATCAAGAGATATTTACGCTCATTAACCGCTTTGCCGAACAGGCCGACACCCAGTTAGAGAGCTTCCAAATTCGTGAATTTTTAAAGCAGCTAAGCCAATATACCGCTGCCCATTTTAAAGAGGAAGAACACTGGATGCAGCTGCGGCGCTACCCTTTGGCGGAAGACCACGTAGAGATGCACCGCGCCATGGCAAAACAGCTTGGCAGCATACAGCGCCAGCTAGAACTTGGCGAACTGGAAACCCCGGGCCAAACCCTGCTGGATTTTTCGGCCGCTTTGCTGAACGACCATATTGCAAAAGATGACCTCTCTTTTGCAGAATACTGCCTGCACAGCAAGGCCATAAGCCCCGAAGAACTTTTGGGGCGGCGCTGTGAAGTGATATCCATGGAGCGTATGCCGCTGGGCTTTGGCCGCATTCAGGAGATTAACGAGCACCAAATTACCATTGAACCCCTGTACAAAGATATCCCCGCCCTGCGCATGGGCACTGTGGTAAAGCTTACCTTCACCGATGCAAGTGGGGAGGTGCGGGTGATTATTGCCCGGGTGTTGGCGTCCCGACCTGAAGAACTGAAATTGTTCAACACCAAAATTATCGCCCCCAAAAACAAACGAGGCTACCCCAGGGTAAATTGCCGCCTCCCCGTCTCTCTTTTGTCGGCCAGAGGGCCCATAGAGGCAATGGCCATGGATATCAGCCACGGGGGTATGCTTTTGGAAACACAGGTGCCCTTACCCTTAAAACACCTGTTTTATGTGCAATTTGAAGTGAACAAACATTTGGTAACCGGCTACTGCGATGTGGTGCGCATCGCCCAAAACCACAAATCGGATGCTTTTTGGTATGGGTGCCTGTTTGAGGCGGAAACCCCTGAAATGCTGAATATTGTTTCGGAATTTATCTTCCATTCCCAGGCGCACAGGCGCGTAAAAACCTCTTGAACCCCACATCTTGTGGGTGCATCCATAAGCAAAACACAAAACTAACCGGAAGAAGAGGAAATGCCATGAAAAATTTAAAAATCACCGCAAAACTTCTTGTAAGCTTTGGTATTGTAATTGCCCTGGTTATTGCGCTGGGCGTTGTGGCCCTTTTAAACATTGGCAGCATAAACCAAATTGTAAACCTGTATGCCACTAAAACCCTGCCCAATACGAATTATCTGTGGGAAATTCGGGTGGATATGACTTCGGTGGAGCGCTATATTTCCGAGGCCATTGCCACGCCAGGCCGTGAGGAGACCCTGGCCCTGTTGGATACCGCCACCAAAGAGGGAGACAAGCTGAAACAGTCTTTAGATAACTTTGCTTCCAATACCAGGGTTGACCCTGCCATCGTGGAAGATTTCCGCACCAAGCTGGCCGCCGCGGCCGGCTACCGCGCCCAGATTGTGGAAATACTGAACCAACCACAGTCGGATGAGAATGATGCCAAGGCCCTGCAAATATTTAAAGACAACTATGTACCGGCATTCGATATTGCGACCGAGTCTTTGCAAAAATCTTTCGATGCCACCGACGCTTTGGCCAATAAGCAGCAGGAGGATGCGGCTGCCACCGGTAACTTTGCTAAAACCATCGTATTTTTTACACTGGTTCTTACCGTTGCCGTCAGCGTGGTGATGGTGATTCTCATCCGCCGCTCTATTGCAACACCGGTGCGCGAACTGGAAAAAGCCGCCCTTGAGATGGCCGAGGGGAGATTGGATCTTACCATCAATTACCAAAGCCGGGACGAGCTGGGCTCGCTTGCCAGCAGTATGCGCAAATCCACCTCCGTCATCCGCTGCTATATTGCCGATATTGACCGCGCCATGAACGAGGTGGCAAAAGGGAACCTAAATTTGCAACCATCCCAGCCCTTCTTGGGAGATTTTAAGCAGATTGAGGAGTCCATCACCGGCATGCTTTTTACCACCTCAGGCACCCTTTCCAAAATTGACGCCTCTGCCAGTTTGGTTACCTCCGGGGCCGAGCAGGTATCCTCGGGGGCGCAGTCTCTGGCGCAGGGCGCCACCCAGCAGGCCAGCAGCGTACAGGAGCTTTCGGCCACATTAAACGATATCTCCAGCCAGGTAAAACAAAATGCCGAAAATGCGGAAAAAGCCAGTAGCATGGCGGGCAGTGCCACTTCCTCCATCCAAAGCAGCAACAGCCAGATGCAGCAACTGATGAGCTCCATGGGTGAAATTGAGAGTAAGTCGCAGGAGATTAGCAAAATCATCAAAACCATTGAGGATATCGCCTTCCAAACCAATATTTTGGCGCTGAATGCCGCCGTAGAGGCCGCGCGGGCGGGTGCTGCGGGCAAGGGCTTTGCCGTGGTGGCCGATGAAGTACGCAACCTGGCGGCCAAAAGTGCAGATGCCGCCCAAAATACCACCACCTTAATCGAGGGCTCGGTTTCGGCCATTGCCCAAGGGGTGCGCCTGGCCAATGTAACGGCTGAGGAGCTGAACAACGCCGTGGAAAATGTTACCGCCACCACAGAGGTAATAGGCGATATCACACGCGCCACAGATGAACAGGCTGCCGCCATTGCCCAGGTAACGGTGGGGATTGACCAAATCTCCTCGGTGGTTCAAATCAATTCAGCCACCAGCGAGGAATCGGCCGCGGCTTCGGAGGAACTCTCCAGCCAGGCGCATGTACTAAAATCGCTGATATCCCGGTATACCCTGCTAGATACCACCGCCCTGCCGGGCGGTGGCCCCGTGGGCCTGCTTGAGGCCCCCCAAAGCCGGCCAAACGGCAACCAGGCCCCTCCGCCGGAAATGATGGGCAGTGGGCCGCTGTTCTAAACGGGTAAAAAAGTTATTCTAACCACGCCAAGGTAAAAACCCCCAAACGGCCGGGCTTTCAAGCAGCCCGGCCGTTTGGGGGTTTTATGCGGTTAAATTTAGTGGACAGTACGGGCCTGCTACTGGTTTTTGGGTCTTAAATCTATCACGGTTTCCCGGTCAAAATCCAGTTCGTGTGCCGCATGAATTTTCCCCACATAGTAGCGGGAAAGCCAGAAAGCCTCTTCCCGTCCGGTGCTTTCAAAGGCAAATTCCAAACTGCCATTTCGCAGGCCCTTAAATTGTACGGTGGAAGTAAGTGTAACGCGGGGAACCTCAAACTGATAAAGCACATCTTTGGCAAACGGGGGGTACTTGCCTTTGGGCGTGCGGCAGAGGAACCCGTCAAAACTCATCTGAAAGGCATCCAGTTGCTGGCCATTACACAAAATGGTTTCGTTTATGGCCACGCTTAAAGCGTCGCCTGCCGTCTCGGCTTTGCCGGGTTTTGCTGTAAGAATGGAATAAAATAGGGCGTATAGGTTGTATAGCGTCCACCCGGCGCAAACCAGCAGAGGAAACACGGCAATGCCCTGTATAAGCTTATACGCGGTAAAACCCAGGGCAACCAGCAGCCAAACCGACATAAGGATGTGCGGCATCACCACCCGATAATCGGTTTTTTCTTGTGTCACTGCCTCTTTGGGGGTAACATGAAAACTGCGCACCGGGCGAAAGAGCTCTCGCAAAATGGCGGAAGAGTGGAACGGCGCCATTAAAGTATCGTATACATGAGAATTTGTATAGGAGCGTACCCTGCCGATTACCACCGAAAAGCTCATGAAGAAGAGGAGTAAAACCGGCACCACAATGAGTAGGAACTGAGGGATATCCACCCGCGCCACAGGAACCCCAAACACCATAAACACAGTGGGAATTAAAATAAAAACCATTTTTTGGAAGGAGGTGAACCAGTTGAGAAGCAGTTCCGTATAGATGGTTTTCTGCCGCGCGTTTAACCCAGGCAGGCGAAGGGGGCGGATGCGTTTAAATACCTGTAAGGTTCCACGGGCCCAGCGTTGGCGCTGGGCCTTTAGGTCGCGCAAATTGAAGGGGGCCAGGCCCAAAGCGTAGGCTTTGTTGATATACTGGGTTTTATAGCCGGCGTTTTGCAAAAGTACCCCGGTGGCCATATCCTCGGTAATGCTGGCGGTGGGTATTCCCCCAATTTCGGCAAGGGCGCTGCGCCGGATAACCGCGTTTGTGCCGATGTGTACCATGGCATTTTGCTGCGCCAGGCGCGGTTCCATATATCGCATGAAGAAATCTTGTTCATTAAAAAATTTCTCACTTAACAATTGAAAGGGGTCTTTGTTGTAAAAGGACTGCGGAAACTGCACCATGGCCACCGTCTCATCCTTGAAACGGGGAATGGCCTCGGCCAAAAGATAGGGCTTTACAATAAAGTCGGCATCTAAAAGCAGCACAAATTCACTGTTTGTAAGGGATAGGGCGTGGTTGATGTTCCCTGCTTTGGCGCCCTTATTATCCTCCCGCGTAATATAACCAAGGCCAAGCGTATCGGCGGCCATTTTTAACAGTTTGCGGTTCCCATCGTCGCAAATGTACACCTTTTTGTTTACATAGGACAGCGAGGCCGCGGCCAGCGCACTGGAAACCACCAACTTATACGGTTCATTGTAAGTGCTGATGAGAATATCGACGCTGGGCCGGAAGCCGGCGTTATAGATGCTGGCGTTTTTTGATGAAGGGAGGCTGCCAAAAAACAAGGTGATGGAAAAAAGCGCCACCACAGCGCCAAGCAGTTCCGCCAGGAAGAGCAAAACAGAAAAGATACCCGCCGCCACTGAACTGAAGTTTAGTGTAAAGATAAGCCTCCATAAAATATAACCGGTCATGGCAATAACGGCCACCACAACGTATACTTTGCGCCATCCCCTAAAATGTTTTGCCAAAACCAGCAAAAGCAGTTCAAAGCTTACCAGCAGCAAAAAGCAGACCAAAAGCCACATTGCAAAAACCCCTTCCCTGGTAAAGCAAAGTGCCTATACCCTGCCCACACCGGTATCGCCATTTTTCAAAAGCTTGCGCAGCAAACTTTTACCCTACATTTTATACAGCGCTTATAGTAACCTGTAAGGATGTGCTACACTTCGTTTATTCGCTGTAAAAGCCGGTCAAAATTGCCGGTACGCTATCTGGCAGATACACCGCGGCTATTTCGCCTTTATTTTACATTTAATTTTCTATGTGTCAAGGTGAATTGCGTAAAGTTTGAATGGGAGAACGATTTTATCGGCAAATTGATACTGTGCAAAATTTGCATGATGGGGCTGGAGATTGTGGCATAGTTCTTGTGAAAATATACAAACATTTCTATTTTTCGCAATTAATAATAGAGGAAAATGAGGAAAAAAGAGGCTTATGCAGATAAAAGGCTGGCAATTATTGGCCATACGCGGTAATATTATTTCATAACTAAATAATTAATATGATATATTCCAATAATGAAACTGGGTTTTTCTGCGCCAATGCCGTCTTTTCCAGTTTTTATGGTTTTGAAATAATGACTTGCCATTACAATACCCCGTGCCAGGGAGGCCCACATCCATGCAAACCGTTTGTACCTTATGGGAAAATGAAGCGACGGTACACAGCCTGATTGAAAACGAGATATTACACCCCGAACAGAACTATTTTGTGCAAATTATGACGGCAGACCTTGGGCCTGAACACGCAGTGCAGCTTGCACGGGAGATTCAGGCTTTTTTCCCTGCGGCACAAATTATAGGCGCCAGCGCCAGCGGGGTAATATATGAAGGGGAACAGTACGAAAAGGCCACCTTGGTACTGTTTAGGCAATTTGAGCAAACACAGGTGTTTACCGCCCCTTTTGTGTGGCGGAACAAAACGGCGGCCGAAGTGGCCTGCGAGGTGGCCGACTCGATTGCCGAAATGCCGGTAAGGCTGATGCACGTGCTGTGCGGAGGCCACTATTACGACGTGCACAATTTTGTAGAGGAGTTTAACAAACGCAACAATAAAACCGCTATGGTGGGCGGTATTGCGGGCGATATTATACCCGAAAATATTCCCGGTTTTGTGTTTACCCCAACTGGCGTGGTGGAGGATGGGCTACTGGTGGCGGCCCTGTATGGCGGAAATTACAGTTATTACAATGGGGTCAATATCTCGCATGAGCCTATCAGCGGCAAGCATGTTTTAACCGGCAGCGAGGGCGGCCAGTGGAAAACCATCAACAACATCGAAATTCGTGAATGGCTATTTGAACAGCTCGGAATTGAAGGCTTAAAAGAATACTCCGACTGGGAAGATATTACGACAAATGATGTGATGGTGCGCTTTCCTATGATTTTGGAAAACTATCACGGCGCCAGCCGTTTTTTGCGCTATGATAAAGAAATAGATGGCATAACGCAGTACTTTAGCCAAATTCCCGAGGGGACGGCCTTTCGCATTGGCTATGTAAACCCCTCTGAATGTGTAAAAGAGAGTTTCCGCCTTTGCAATGAGGTGATGGATGAGCCCATAGAGGAACTGTTTTGCTATACCTGCCTTTTCCGGCGGTTGTACCTGCATAACTGCGCCGAGTGGGAGTTGAAACCTTACCGAAACGCCCATCTCTGTGGTGCTTTTATGATGGGGGAAATATCAAATATTGAAGGATATAACGAGTTTTTTAAT
Organism: uncultured Oscillospiraceae bacterium; assembly: GCA_964550985.1. Classification (GTDB taxonomy): domain Bacteria; phylum Bacillota; class Clostridia; order Oscillospirales; family Ruminococcaceae; genus JAAYCI01. The sequence goes on along the minus strand of CAZKBM010000033.1, from coordinate 4,270 downwards.
GGCGCCTGCTGCCTGGTGGGCCTGGCGGAAAATGAGGTGTATATCCGGCCGGACATGCAGGGTTATGAAGAGCTGAATGGCATAGAGGATGACACAAAGGACCTTTTGAATATTGCGCTTAAACGCCAGCAAGAGGCCACCACCCGCTATAATGAGCAGCTGATGGACACCCTTTTGCGGCAACAGGCAAACCAGCGTGAACAGTTGTATATCGATTTTAATACCGGCCTTTTTAACTATTTGAAATACAAAGAGGAACGTAAAACACGCCATTTTGATAAAGTTTGCATTATAAAAATTGAAAATGCCGAGCTGCTGCTTACCCACCTGGGGCACAGTGCCTACCAAAGCATTACCAGCAACGCGGCCAAACAAATTCAAGACTTTTTACATGGCAACTACCCGCACGAAGGGGAGATGTTGTCGCTTTACGCCTTTAACGACAGCAGCCTGTTTTTGGCTGCCGAAGAACATTTGAGCCCGGAGAATTTTTTACGGGTTTGTTCCGCGCTGTTTGAAAAATACCATTTTATTCAAACCAGTGATGAGGGAGAGGTGCTGGTAAACCGCTATGCCGTTGCCCTGGGCCAAAAGGATTTGATTGAGAGCGCCCTCAACTCGCTTGTGGCCAGTAAAAACACCCAAACGCCTTTTTTGGTGTGCCAGCAAGAGGAGGAGAGCGGTGTTAGCTCTGGAGACGAATTTCGCATGATTGGCATTTTGAACTGGGCGCTGGAAAATGATGGGGTGGTGCCCTATTACCAGGGGATTTACGACAACTACGCCGGTAAAATTACCAAGTATGAGGCGCTGATGCGAATTGTGGACAGGGATGGCCGCGTATACCCCCCGGCCCAATTTATGGGTATTGCCAAAAAGTACCATATGTATGCCTCTATCAGCCGCCGTATGATAGAAAAGGTGTTTGCTCGTTTTGCCCACCGCAGAGAGGTAATTGAGCTAAACCTCTCAGTTTTTGACGTTTTATCGGATGAAATGACCGATATGATTTTTGAGAGGCTACGCAGTTGCGATGAGCCCACCCGCTTTATTTTGGAGATATTGGAGGATGAGGAATACCGCGATTTTGCCCCGCTGAAGCAGTTTATTGAGAGTGTAAAAAAACTGGGCGCACGCGTGGCAATCGATGATTTTGGCGCGGGCTATTCAAACCTTTTTGAGGTGACCAGCATCAACTTTGACATCATTAAGGTGGATGGTAGCATCATTCGCAACCTGGCCCACAACGAGTGTAACCGGAAGCTTTTGGAAGTAATTACCCATATGGGCCGCCTGTTTGAGGCTGACATCGTAGCCGAGTTTGTGGAAAATGCCCATATCCAGGCCCTGGTAGAGCAGGCCAGCATCCGCTATTCGCAGGGGTATCATTTTGCAAAGCCCGCCCCTTTTGAGGAATTGGGCCTTTTGCCCTGAGGAGAAAGAAAAACATAAGACGGGGCCCGCACCAACGGGCCCCGCCTTGTGTTTTGCGTTTTTTCAGGCTGCCACAAAGCCCAGGGTGCTTTTGGCAATGGGCAGGGTGGCGCAGAGATAGGCGCAGAGCCTCTACCCCAGCGCCTGCATCTGGGCCTGTAACTTTGCCCCCAGTTCGTCGCGGTTAGCGCTCATAAATTCCAGCACCAGGTATTCGGGCGAGATGCGCTGAATCAATTCCTTTACTCCGGGGTGCAAAAAAGGGCTGTGGGAATCAATTTTGTAGATGTGGGGCAATACCTCGGCAAAGCGCTGCTGGTAGCTGCCGCCCCTGGGCTGCCAGTTTTGCATCAGTTCTTCCGCGTAGGCGCCGCTTAGGGTTTGGTGCAGGTGCACGCCCTTTATAAACGAGAGGTCCCTGTAGCCGTCCAGCACGGTGTGCAGGTAGTTTAGCCCTTCGTCTAAACTGCGCAGCTGTACGCCGGTGTGCAAAAGGTGGCCGGTGTCCAGCATCACGCCGGTATTGGGGTATTGCACCTTTTCCAGCAGGCGGGCGGTAATTTCGGGCCGCAGCAGGCTAAGGCCCGAGTACCAGAGGTTTTCAAACAGCAATAGGGGGCCGTTTGAGGGGACAGCCTCCATCACCTGGTTCAGCAGGGCGGCGGCCCCATCCACCACGGCTTCATCGCTGTAGTGGTACTGCCGCAACATCGATTCGGGGATGGTGCACTCTGAAACATGGTATACCAGATACTCGGGCCGCAGGGGCAGTACGTCGGCCAGGTTTTGCCTAAAAAAGGCGATGAGGGAGGCGGGGCTGTTACCCCCAAATACGCTGTGAATACCGGCCTCGTCGTCGTATTCTGCCAGCAAGCGGCCTTTGTTATGGGTCCATAAATCCATCCATGCGGTGAAATATTTTAGGTGTACGCCAATGACGTCCTCAGGCAGAAATAAGCCCCCGCTGTCCTCGCCTGTGTGCAGCAGCTCCAAACCGTTCAGGCCCAAGGCGCGGTAAAAGGCTTTTAAGGCGGCATTGCCGCTATAGCGCTGTGTGTCAAAGCTGCTGGTGGTAACGTTCATCAGTATTTTCACTCGGCGTTCCCCTCTGCCGGCCCTTGCCAATTGTTGGGCTCTTGTGCGGGCTATAAAAGTTTGCAGTAGTACTGTTTTTGCCCATCGTACACATAGCCATTCGCCAAGAGTACACGGTTCGAGGGCAGGTTGTCCTCGTCTGGCTGTACAATAATTTGCCGCGCTTTTTCCCGGTTTTGCACAGTTTCGGTCAATAGTTTTACCAGTGCTTTCCCGTAGCCTTTGCCAAGGTAGCCTTCCTCGCCAAGCAGGTAGTCGATGCTAAAGCATGTGCCAGGGCGTGTAATGGTATACCAGTCCTCCAAATCTTTTGCGTTGTAGCAATCGTAATATTGGCAAAAGCCAATGGGCGTCTGTCCTTCCATCACAATAAAGTGATGTATCCAGGAAAAGGCGCCCTGCCGCTGCGCCACTTCGCTAAGCCAGCTTTCTGGGCTGTTGTACCATCTGCGGATATAAGTTTTGTGCAGCCAGTTACGCAGCAGTTCCATATCCTCTTCGCCAAAGGGGCGAAGGGAGAGGGTGGGAAAATTTGTTTGATTCATTTTAAGGCCTCCAATATTCATGTTTCCTGTTTTGAACTGGGGTGTTGTACCCTTGCGAAAATGCAGCAAAAGGAAAGGAGGCCCCCGTATGTGTGTGGCAAGTTAACAGGGTGGGCGGATAAAATACATGGTTTGTCACCTCGCTAAACATTCTAAGTTGCAATACTACAGGTGGCAGCATAGATGGCCACCTTTGTAATAATGATATTTTGATTTATAGTAGAGTATACACCTTTGATAAAACTCAGAGTACCTATTTAAATAACTTATATACACCAAATGTTTTCATTTCACCATCAACCACCTCTAAAAAAGCTTCGTCATGCAGACCATAAATAGGAGATACTCTTGCAGCAATCTCTACATCTCTAATATGTTCGCAGGTTGCCTTATTTAGATGAGGCTCAATATTAAAATCAACCAGCCCTATGCCATCATAAACTGATAACTCGGGTATGTCATCATCTACATTTTTAGCTAATACAACCTTTTTTGCCATATTGATAGCACCAGCACTCATACCTATTGTTATTCCGTTTCCACGCTGTAACGCATCAATTAAACCATAATTTTTTATGTTTTTCATTTGAAGTAATGTGTTGCCGCCAGAAAGCCAGACAACATCAGCGGCTTCAATCAATGAGACAGCCGTAGCTGAATCCATTTCATAATCAACAACAAAGGCGTTTTCAAATACTATCCCTTTATCTTTGAAAAATTGCAGGAATAAATCTTTATAGTAGCTTGTTTTATCATGCATAGAAAAATCCGATGCTACAAAAACAAAATTGCGTTTACATGTTAAATATTTTGCTAATTCCTTTATAAATTCATGGGTAAAACCATTGGGGAATCCACTAGTCACATAGCTGACTTTCATACTTGCCCGCCCCTTACGCACCTCTTGCTTAAACAATAAAAAAGACATTGACATTTTAAGTTCTCATGAAATATTTCTTTACAATACGAAATAAGCCTATGGTTTCATGGAATTTTCTGCTCTGCAGAAAGTGAACTAAATATCCATACAACGCAGTAAATTTCGTGGTGTAGCTATTTCATACGGCTTGCCATATTTTACAAATCCCGCAAGGGGGTTATTTCACTGAAAAAGCGACTTGCTGAAAGCGAGCCGCTTTTTTGGTGCGAGTGTTCTTACAGCACTTACCCGCAAAGCCGCATAAACACTGGGTTTG
>CAZKBM010000032.1:0-31472 GCA_964550985.1 uncultured Oscillospiraceae bacterium | reverse complement strand
GCCCATTACCCCCTGTGAAATTGTAAGGAGCATGGCCACCAGAATGGATGTAAACAACCCCCAGCAGCCCTACCCGTCGGCGCAGCAGCCGCAAAACCCAAACCCTGTAGCGCCGCCCCCCGTCCCCCCTGCCCAAAGCGCACCCGTAAAAATTGCGGCCGAAAACTTCCGCTGCCAAAACTGCGGGGGTACTTTGCGCTGGCATATCGGCCACCAGCAGTTTGAGTGTGCCTCTTGCCGCACACCCGGCTCCATCCAAACCCACAGCGATAAGGTATACGAGCACCCTTTTGAAGAGTATCCACGTCGCGCCTCTCAAATGGTGGCTTTTCCTGAAATTTCTTTTGTCATCTGCCAAAACTGCGGGGCTGAGGTGACGTTTGAGGAAAGCCAAACGGCGGCGCTTTGCCCCATGTGCGGCTCCTCCCAGGTCAATTTAGAAAAACAGGTGGCCGGTGTACCGCCCGACGGCATTATCCCTTTTAAGGTAGATAAAGAGGGCGCGCAGCAATATTTTAAAAAATGGGTAAAATCACGCTGGTTTGCGCCAAACCGTTTAAAACAGGCCTACCAAGATGGTAAGCTGGACGGGATGTATCTTCCGTTTTGGACCTATGACACCGATGCCGAGGCCCACTACAGCGGCATGGGCGGGCGCACCACAACCCACACCGATAGCGAGGGCCACACCCATACCGACACCACCTGGACGCCGGTTTCGGGTTTTGTGTCCACCTCTTTTGACGATATACAAATCTGTGCGGCCCACCAAAAAGCCCAAGACCTGTTAGAAGGGATTTTGCCCTTCAACACCTCGGCGGGCTCACTGCCCTACGCCGGGGCCTATCTCTCGGGCTTTGTTGCCCAGCGCTACAGCTTTGGGGCCGATACCGGCTACCCCGCTGCGCAAAAAAAGATGGAAGATGCCCTTAGAAACCTGGCGCACAGCGACATCCGCAGCAGGGGGTTTGATGATTCCACCGTCACCTCCCTAAGCCCGCGTTACAGCAACATCACCTATAAACATGTTTTATTGCCCACCTGGACCTCCTCTTTCGCTTTTGGCGGCAAGGAGTATCTCTATATGATTAACGGCGAAAGCGGAAGGGTAAACGGCCAGCGGCCGTACAGCATTCCCAAAATTGTGGCGGCCAGCATCTTGGCTTTACTCATTGTGGTTTTGTTTATCTGGCTGGGCGCCGATGACACCGACGCCGCCCCCTTGCCGCCCCCCGCCTCTGGCGCTGCCGTGGCGCAAAGCCACACCCCGCCTGTAAACGACCGTTTGGAGAATGTACTCTCCTCCTCTTCGCCCAGTTAGAAATATAAGTAAAAAAGCCGCAACACCACACATATTTTAAGGAGGCTAGACCATGGCTTGGTTTGGACAGGGAAAAGATACGATTGAGTGGGAAGAGTTTCGCGATGACGTACTGTTTTACAAATGGCCGGGCAAGGAGATTAAGAAAGGTGCAAAACTCATCATTCGCCCAGGGCAAAAGGCTATTTTTTATGTGAATGGCGCTGTGGATGGCGTGATTGAAAAACAGGGCAGTTTTGACATTGAGAGCGAGATAGTCCCATTTCTTTCTACCCTAAAAGGCATTTTTAGCCTGCGCGGCGATACCGGTATGCGCGCTGAAATCTACTTTGTAAACGCCAAAGAGCTCACCCTGCCCTGGGGTACCCGCCAGCGCATCATGATCCCCACCCCCGAAGTGCCCTCGGGCATTCCCATTGGGATGAACGGCAATTTGATTGTAGAATTTCGGGATTATCAAAAGTTTATTGATAAAGTTGCGGGTGTGAAGGATACCTACACGCTGGACAATATCTCTGAGCGGATTATGGGCGAATTAAACCCCGTTTTGGCCGAGGCCATTTTGGATGGCCAACAAAGCGTTGGGGTGAACGCCCTGGTGGGCCTGCAGGCAAGCAGCCGCAAACTGGGTAAAACCATAGCCGCCGAACTGGACGGTGAACTGGGTGAATTTGGCCTGGGTGTTGCCGATGTGAATATCCTGAGCGTCAACTACCCAGATGACCTGCAAAAAATGGCCGAAAAGGTGGCCGGGCAGTCCTTTGTGGGGGATGTTGGGCGCTACGCCGCCGTCTCTATGGCCGATAGTTTTACCCAGCCCGGCGGAAGCGGCAGTGTTGCCGCCATGGGCGCGCAGGTTGCCATGGGCGCGCAAATGGCCCAGCAGATGGCGGGCGCCATGGGTGGAGCGGTGACCACAGCCCCGGCACAGGCGGCGCAGGCGGGCGTAACCTGCCCCGAGTGCGGCAACAGGGCCGACCGTCCCTCTAAATTCTGCCCCGCCTGTGGCAAGCCCATGCCCAGCCCCGCCGCCGAGGACGACCGTTTTTGCCCCAAATGCCGTAAGATGGTGGCGGGCGGTTTTTGCCCCGACTGCGGCACCCAAACCGTGTAAGCCTGCCCCAGAAAACACAGAACAAGAGGAGCCTTGACGAATGGTATATTTTGTGGGCGCGGGCTGCGGTGCAGCCGATTTAATCACCCTGCGGGGGGATGCGCTATTGCGCCGGGCCGATGTGGTGATATGGGCGGGCAGCCTGGTAAACCCCGAACTGCTGAAAGTTTGCAAAGAGGGCTGTGAAATACACGATAGTGCAAAAATGACCCTGGAAGACGTACTTGCCGTGATACAGGCGGCAAGCCCCGATAAAACCATTGTGCGGCTGCACACAGGCGATTCTTCCATCTACGGGGCCATACGCGAACAGATGGATGAACTGGAAAAACTGGGCCTTGGCTATGAGGTGGTACCGGGCGTTTCCAGCTTTTGCGGCGCGGCGGCCGCCCTTAAAACCGAACTGACCCTGCCGGGGGTAAGCCAAACGGTTATTTTAACCCGCCTGGAGGGGCGCACCCCCATGCCCAAGGGCGAAGAAATGCGCGCCTTGGCGGCCCACGGCAGCACCATGGTGATATTTTTAAGCGCCGGTATGCTGGAAAAACTGCAGGAGGAACTTCTTGGCGGGGGCTATTCTGCCAATACCCCCGCCGCCATTGTGTATAAGGCAAGCTGGCCGGATGAAGCCCAGTACCGCTGCACCGTGGGCAGCTTAGCCCAAACCGGGCGCGAAAACGGCATTCAGCTTACCGCCCTGGTGATTGTGGGCGGGGTGCTGGGGGCCGAATACCAGCGCAGCCTTTTGTACCACCCGTCTTTCACCACCCTGTTTCGCGAGGGGCAGCCCCCGGCCGAAAATGCGCCGCCACAGTAAAGCGGCCTTGGCAAACTAACCAATAAATACGGGGAAGTTTGCGGCTTTTCTTATTTAGTATTGACAAAGTCCCCCCTTTCCATTACACTGAACATCAGTAAGCCATTTAGGTGCGCAGGGCGTTTTGTATACAGTTTACGGCAAAACGTCCGCGAGAATAGGGAAGTCGGGTGGAAATCCCGCGCGGTACCGCCGCTGTAAGGGCGTTTCGCTGCATTCCAGCAATGTCACTGTGCTCTTTTGCATGGGAAGACGGAATGCAGCATGGCCCAAAGCCAGAAGACCTGCCTAAACGGATACCCCCAAGTGGAAACTTTGGGGAAACGCACTGCCAACGGTATATTGGCGGGTGTGTGTTTTTCCTTGGCAGGCGGTACTCCTGTACACGAAAAAACGCAGCCACCCCTCCGTATGGCGGGGTGGCTTTTCCTATGTTTCCCCAAATTTTACAGGAGGCAATTGAAATGAACCGTATCGAAAAACTGGTTGTGGCCCTTGCGGGCGCAGTGGCGCTGGTGTTTGGCTTTACAGTAAACACCTACGGAATGCATATTATGGAGGGTTTTCTCCCCCTTGGCTATTGCATTGGCTGGGGGGCCATCTGCCTGCCCTTTTTGGCACTTGGTATAGTGCGCATCCGCCAGCTTGTGGCAAACCACCGCAAAACTTTACTCATCTTTGCCATGGTGGGCGCCTACTCTTTTGTGCTAAGCGCACTTAAAATACCCAGTGTCACGGGTTCCTCCAGCCATCCCACCGGCACCGGCCTTGGGGCCATTTTGTTTGGGCCCGCCCCCATGGCGGTCATCGGGCTGATTGTTCTGCTTTTCCAGGCCATTCTTTTAGCGCACGGCGGGCTAACCACCCTTGGGGCCAACACCTTTAGCATGGCCGTTGCGGGGCCCTTCGTCAGCTTCGGTATCTATAAGCTTTGCCAAAAACTAAAAGTGCACAAGTTGGTGGCCGTGTTTTTGGCCGCCTCTTTGGGCGACCTTGCCACCTACTGTGTAACCAGCGTGCAACTGGGCCTTGCCTACCCCAGCGCCACAGGGGGCATTGGGGCCTCGGTGCTGGAGTTTATGGGCATTTTCGCCCTGACGCAAATCCCCCTGGCCGTGGTGGAAGGGCTGCTTACCGTGGCCGTTATCATTGGGCTGGAAACTTACGCAAAACCCGAACTGCGGGAACTTGGATACTGGAAGGGGGCCGAAGCCGTATGAACAAACCCAAAAAAAGGTGGCCACTTGTACTGGGCCTGCTGGCCTTATGCGCCATCATAGCCGTAGTGCCTTTGCTGCTCAACCAAAACTCTGAATTTGGCGGGGCCGACGGCGCAGCCGAAGAGAGGATTACAGAAATTGCCCCCGATTACGAGCCCTGGGCCTCCCCCATTTTGGAACCCCCGGGCGGCGAGACCGAAAGCCTGCTGTTTTGCCTGCAAGCGGCCTTAGGCGGCGGCGTGTTGGGTTTTGGCTTTGGCTACCTGCGCGCTCGGCACAAGTTCCGCACTGCCGGTGGCGCAAGCACCTCTGAATAGCCCCTTTCCGCCTTCAGTCCCATTTATTCCGCATCGCTTATACACCCGTTAAAGGAGACAACATGCTGGTCTCTGCTATTTTGGCGGCTGCCATGCTGGCCGCCCTGCTGTACGGCCATGCGCCATTCTGGTTGCTTGCCGGTATATCCCTGGCCCTTCCCCTTGGCATGTATATTTTACGCCGCCGCGGGCGCCGCCACCTCTATGAAATTGACGCTTTGGCCCAGCGCTCTAGGCTGGGCGGGTGGAACGTCGGCCTTAAGGTTTGCGCCTGCCTGCTACTGCTGGTTTTTTGCCTTTGGGCAAACTCCCTCCCCCTTGCCCTGGCGGCGGCCCTCTGCCTTTCGGCGGTCACGCTGGCCACAAGCCCCCTCCGCCTTTCGGGTTATCTCTCTCTGCTCTGCGTTCCGGCCAGTTTTATCATTTTAGGGGGCCTTGCCATCCTCTTCGACCTATCCAAAACCCCGCTCGGTTTTTTGGATATCCCCCTTTTCAGCTTTTACTTAAGCGCCAGCGCGGCCACCCAGCAGGCCGCCGCACTGGCCAGCGCCAAGGCCTTTGGGGCGCTGTGCTGCCTGTATGCGCTCAGCCTCTCCACCCCGGTGTATGAGATCACCTCCTTTTTGCGCCGTGCCCATCTACCCGCCATTTTTGTTGAGCTGATGGCCCTCATCTACCGCTACATCTTTATTTTGCTGGAGGAGATACACAATATGACCCTAGCCGCCCAGGCGCGGCAGGGCTACCGAAACACCAAAAACGGCTTTCGCAGCCTTTCGGGTATCGCCACCGGGCTGCTGGTGCGCTCCTTTCTGCGGGCCCGCCGCTCTTTTGACGCCATGGAGGCCCGCTGCTATACGGGGAACTTGCTGTTTTTAGAGCCCCAAAAAACCCTGAAGGCCCCGCACTTGGCTGCCGTGGCCGCCATATTCGCTATTTTGGCAGGGGTTCTTTTGCTGGAGAGGGGGCCCCTTTTATGAATCCTCCCCCTCTTTTGCAGCTACAAAATGTCTGCTACGCGTATGAGCCCGGTACACCCGCATTACAGGATATCTCCCTGTGCATCGCCCCAGGCGAGCGCATTGCCGTCCTCGGCAATAACGGGGCGGGCAAATCCACTTTTTTCTACTGCTGCAATGGCGTATTACAGCCTCAAGGCGGTACGCTCAGCTTGCGGGGCCAAACTTTGGGCCACAGCAAAAAAGACCTGCAAAGCCTGCGTGAAGCAGTGGGCCTCGTCTTTCAAGACCCAGACGACCAGATCATCGCCTCTACCGTGGAGGGGGAAATCTCCTTCGGGCCCCTCAATTTGGGCCTTACAAAGCCAGAAGTGGCCGAGCGGGTGGAAGAAAGCCTTAACGCTATGGGGCTTTGCCCCCTGCGCACAAGGCCTCCCCATTACCTCAGCGGCGGCGAAAAAAAGCGCGTCACCATTGCCGATATACTGGCCATGCGGCCAAAACTCATCCTGTTTGATGAGCCCACCTCCTCACTAGACCCACAAAACACCGCGCGTTTACAGGAGATTTTAAAGAACCTGAGCCAAAGCGGCATGGCCCTTTTGGTGGCCACCCACGATATTGACTTTGCCTGGGCCTGGGCCAGGCGTGTGCTTGTGTTTGGGGGCGGGGCCCTTTTGGCCGACGGCCCCGCCGAAGAAGTTTTTGCCGATAGTGCCCTTTTACAAAAAGCTGCCCTGCGCCCCCCCACCCTATATGCCGCCACCCTGGCCCTGTGCGGTGCAAAAGGCGCGCAAGCGCCAGTCAGTATCCCCAAAACCATCGAAGAATTTACCCAATTTACCAAGGAGTTTTTTGCATGAAAGGCATTGTGTTTGCAAGTTTTGGCACCAGTAGCAAAACCGCGCGGGAAAACCACATCGACCCCATTGCAAAGCGGTTTGAAAGCGCCTACCCCAGCGCAAGGGTGGTACAGGCCTACACCAGCGGCATGATACGCCACATATTGGAAAAACAGGGCCTGCATATTCCGAATGTGGCAGCCGCGCTGGATGCCTTGGCAGAAGCGGGCATATCCGAAGTGGCCATACAGCCGGGGCACCTTTTGCCCGGCACAGAATATGATAAGCTGTGCCTTGCGGCGGAGAGCCGCCGAAATCTTTTTAAAAGCCTTGCCATTGGCCGCCCGCTTTTAAGCGGCAGTGCGGATTTAACACACCTGGCCGAAATACTTTCGGCGCGCTTTCCCCAAGAGGTTAACACCGCCACAGTGCTGATGGGCCATGGCACCCCGCATTTTGCCAATATTGCCTATGCCGCGCTCAATTACCATTTTGGGGCGCTTGGCCGCCAGGATATAATTGTGGGCGCGCTGGAAAGTTACCCCGCCATACAGGATTTGCTACCCCTGCTGGCCCAGCAGCCCTGCAAAAACCTGGTGCTGGCCCCCCTGATGCAGGTTGCGGGCGACCACGCCCAAAACGATATGGCGGGCCCCGAAAAAGACAGTTGGGCAAGCCGTTTACAGCAGGCCGGCTACACGGTGGAGTGCAAGCTTTGGGGCCTTGGTGGCTATGCCGAGGTACAGGACATGTACCTAGCCCATTTGCAGGCAATACTACCGCACCAATAGGGTGTGTGCAGGGTATTATACCGTGCACACCCGGCAAGGAAGATACAAGCATGGCTTTTGAGCACTACATCTACTGCGGCACAAAGCGGCTGCGCTGTGGCTACACCACGGGTAGCTGTGCGGCGCTGGCCGCCAAAGCGGCCACCCAAATGCTTCTTACAGGGCAAGATACCGCGCTTGCCGCCATTATAACCCCGGTAGGGCTACGTGTGGAAGCCGAGGTGCTGGACGCTTACAATACCAAAAAAATTTCCCGCTGCGCCATACGCAAAGATGCGGGCGACGACGCGGACGTGACCGACGGCGCTTTGATTTATGCCGAGGTGAGCCGCCTTACCACCCCAGGCGTACAGATACGAGGCGGGCCGGGGGTGGGGCGGGTGGTAAAAGCCGGGCTGGAACAAGCCCCCGGCGAGGCCGCCATCAACAGCACCCCGCGCAAGATGATACGCCAGGAGGTAGAGGCCGTTTGCGCCGAGCAGGGTTACAGCGGCGGCATTTTGGTTACGGTAAGCGTGCCCGAGGGCAAAACCCTTGCCGCCAGAACCTTTAACCCAAATTTGGGTGTGGAGGGGGGCATCTCTATTCTGGGCACCACCGGCATTGTGGAACCCAAAAGCCTTGCCGCCCTTTTGGACAGCATCGAACTGGAAATACACCAAAGGGCCCTGGAAGACCCCTCCCGCCTGATATTGACCCCCGGCAACTACGGGCAGGATTTTAGTAAAGCCCACCCCGGCATGAAAAAAATCCCTGCGGTGGCCTGCGCAAACTTTATTGGGGACGCCCTGGATATGGCGGCGCGAAACGGCATTGCCCGCGTACTGCTGGTGGGGCACATTGGCAAACTGGTAAAGCTGGCCGGTGGCATTATGAACACACATTCCCGCACGGCCGATTGCCGCACCGAGCTCTTTTGTGCCCACGCCGCCGCAAACGGCGCCGGGTGCGAAACCGCCCGCGAACTCTTAGACGCACCCACCTCCGACGCCTGCATAGATATCCTGAAAAAAGCGCGGCTGCAAGCGCCAGTGCTGGCCAGCCTTGCGGGGGCCGTGCAGCTACATCTACAGCGCAGGGCCGCGGGGGCCTTTGCCGTGGGGGCCGTGGCCTTCAGCCATAAGCACGGCATTTTGTTTGAAACCGAAGGCGCAGCCGCGCTTATGAAAGAGATGGAGGCCAAACGATGACAAAGGGTATTTTTTATGGCGTTGGGGTGGGCCCCGGCGACCCCGGCCTGCTCACTTTAAAAGCCGCCGAAACCATTGGCCGCTGTGCGGTAATTGCTGCGCCCGAAACAGCAGGGGGCGGTATGCTGGCTTTGGACATTGCAAAGCAAGCCGTAAACCTTGCGGGCAAAGAGATTTTACCCCTGCGCTTTGCCATGAGCCGCAACAAAGAGTTGCTGCACAAAAGCCACAACGACGCCGCGGCGCAAATTGCCGAAAAACTGTGCCAGGGCAAAGACGTTGCCATGCTAAACCTCGGTGATGTCAGCATCTACAGCACCTTTAGCTATATGCGGGAACTGCTTTGTGAGCAGGGATTTGAAACGGTGATGATACCCGGCGTGCCCAGTTTTTGCGCCGTGGCCGCCACGCTGCAAACCAGCCTCACCCAGCAGATGGACAGCCCCTTGCACATCATTCCCGCCGGCTTTCAAAACCTGGCCGAGGCCCTGCACTACCCCGGCACCAAGGTGATTATGAAGGCCGGCAAACCGCTGGCCGAAGTGAAAGAAACCCTGCGCAGGGAAGGCGTCTACCAAAAAGCCAGTTTGGTGCAGAACTGTACCCTGCCAAACCAGCGCGTGGCGCACAGCTTAGAGGAGGCCGAAGAAAACGGCGGCTATTTTACCACCCTGGTGGTGCAGCCATGAAACAACTCGCCTGCATCTGCTTTACGGACGGGGGTAAGGCTCTTGCCGAAGCCACCCTTCCCGGTTTAACCGGCTGGCAGGCGCAGTTAAGCCTTGGCTACGGCCCCGATAAGATAAACTACCGCCAATGGGCCAGCGAGGCCTTTTCCCAAACAGACGCCCTGCTTTTTATTGGCGCCGCGGGCATTGCGGTACGGGCCATTGCCCCGCTTTTGCAGGATAAAACGCGCGACCCCGCCGTTTTGGTAATGGATGAAACCGGACGCTTTGTCATTCCCATTTTAAGTGGGCACATCGGCGGGGCCAACCGCCTTGCCAAAAACCTTGCCGCAATTTGCGGGGGGCAGGCCGCCCTTACCACGGCCACCGATGTACGCGGGCTGCCCGCCTTAGATGAATGGGCCACCCAAAACGGCTTTGCCATAGCAAACCCAGAGAGAGTAAAACCCCTGGCCGCACGGCTGCTCCAGGGTGAAACACTAAGCCTCTTTAGTGTCTTTCCCTTAGAAATGCCCCTGCCCTCCGGTCTTGTTTTGGGCGGCGTCAGCTCCGCCGATATCCTCATCTCCCCTTTTGCCGGGGAGGCAAAAACAGCCCTGCACCTCATCCCCCCCTGTGTTGCCATGGGCATAGGCTGCCGCAAGGGAATAGAGGAAGCGACCATAACGGCGGCGGCAGAGGCCGCGCTGCAAACGGCCAATGTGGTAAAAAGCGCCGTCTGCGGGGTGTACAGCATCGATTTAAAAGCCCAGGAACCGGGGCTTTTGGCCTTTAGTAAAACACAGGGATGGCCCCTTACTACCTACCCGGCCGCCAAATTGCAGGGGATAAAAGGCTGCCAAAGCCCCTCGCCATTTGTAAAAAATGTTACTGGCGTAGACAATGTGTGCGAGCGTAGCGCCCTGGCCGAGGGGGGCCGCCTGATCCTCACCAAAACCACCCTTGGCGGCGTTACCATCGCGCTGGCTTTGCGGGAAAAATCTTACAGCTTTTGAAAGAGGAAAACATGAAAAAGCTATTTGTTGTGGGCATAGGCCCCGGCGGGCCGGGGGGCATAACCCAAGAGGCGCAAAAGGCCCTGGCGCAGTGCAGCCTGCTTTGCGGCTACACAGAGTATATCCATCTCGTCTCTCCCCTTTTTCCCAATATTGAAACCCTGGCAACCCCCATGATGCAGGAGATTGAGCGCTGCCGCCTGGCGCTAGGCCAGGCCGATACAGGCCGCTGTGTTGCCATGGTGTGCTCGGGCGATGCGGGGGTGTACGGCATGGCCGGGCCCATTTTGGAACTGAGCCCCGAATACCCCGAGGTGGAAATTGAGGTTGTGGCCGGGGTAACGGCGGCCCAAAGCGGCAGCGCCGTGCTGGGCGCACCCCTAGGGCATGATTTTGCCGTCATCTCGCTAAGCGACCTGTTAACCCCCTGGCAGCAGATAGAAAAGCGGCTAGACGCCGCCGCCCAAGGGGATTTTTGCCTCTGCCTGTATAACCCGCGCAGCAAAAAACGGCAGGGGCACCTGGCCAAGGCCTGCCAAATTCTTTTGCGGCACAAGGCCCCCGGCACCCTGTGCGGCTGGGTGCGCAACATAGGGCGGGAAGGCCAGCAATTTGGGCTTTTGCCCCTTGCAGAACTTGGCGCTTTTGAAGCGGATATGTTTACCACCATTTTTGTTGGCAGTGCCAGCACACGGGATATTGCCGGGCGTATGGTAACGCCACGCGGCTACGGGGATAAACTATGAAACAGGTAACGGTGCTGGGCCTTGGTATGGGGAACCCCGATACCCTTACCCTAGGCGCCCAGCGCGCCTTACAGGCCGCACAGCTATTGGTGGGGGCGCAGCGCCTTTTAGACGCCCTGCCCGAAAGCTTGACCGCCCCGCGCATTGCCGCCACACGGGCCGAGGCCGTATTGGATGCGCTGCAAAATACCCCCGGCTGGCAAAGCGCCTGCGTGGTATTAAGCGGGGATATCGGCCTTTTTAGCGGCGCGGCCGGTTTGCTTGCCAAACTTGCGGCCTACCGCGTGGAGTGTTTACCCGGGGTGAGCTCGGTACAATATTTGGCCGCAAAGTTGGGCCGCCCCTGGCAAACTTGGCGTTTTGTAAGCGCCCACGGGCTTAGCTGCAACGCCGCCGAGGCGCTTTTGGCCGCAGAGGGGCCGGTGTTTTTTGCCACCGGCGGGCAAAACAGCCCGGCCTCCCTGTGCGCGCAGCTTTGCAAGGCGGGGCTTGGCCATGCGCCCGTTGCGGTGGGCCAGCGCCTTAGCTACCCCGACGAAACCATTGTGTGCGGCCCTGCCGAAGAGATGGCAGGCCAAAGCTTTGACCCCTTGAGTGTTTTACTGGCCGAAGCCCCAGGCGAGGCGCATACCCGTGAGGCCGCCCTTGCCTCTACAGCAGGGGAAGCGGCCCCGCTCGCCCCTTGGCCCCACTGCAACACCGGCCTGCCGGACGAACTTTTCCAGCGTGGAAAGGTACCCATGACAAAACAGGAGGTGCGCGCCGCGGCGCTGGCAAAACTGCGCGTAAGCCGCGGTGATACCCTCTACGACATCGGCGCGGGCACGGGTTCGGTTGCGGTGGAACTGGCACTTCTGGCAAAAGAGGGTCGGGTATATGCCATTGAGCGCGGCGAAGAGGCGACGGGGTTAATCGGCCAAAATGCCCGGTATTTTGGCCTTACCAACCTACAAATTATTGCGGGGGACGCCCCCCCGGCGCTGGCGGGCCTGCCCGCGCCGGACGCCGCTTACATTGGCGGCAGTGGGGGCCAGCTTAAGGGCATTTTGGAGGCGCTTTTGCGGAAAAACCCCAAAATACGCCTGTGTGTGGCATGTGTAACGCTGGAAACCCTGGCAGAGGCCAGCCGCCTGTTAAACACACCTGCCTTTTGCCAGTATGAAGCCTGCCAAATTGCCGTATGCCGCAGCCGCAAGGCGGGAGCTTACCAGCTTATGCAGGCGCAAAACCCCGTGTTTTTGCTAAGCGCCGTGGGGGCCGGGCTATGAGGATACCCCTGCCCCGGCTGATGATAGCCGCCCCCTGTAGCGGCGGGGGTAAAACCACCCTTACCAGCGGGCTTTTACAGCTCTTTCAAAACCAGGGCAAAAACCCCGCTGCCTTCAAATGTGGGCCAGATTTTATAGACCCGATGTTCCACCGCCGGGTGGCCGGGGCCAAAAGCGGTAACCTGGATTTATTCTTTACCGATGAGGCCACCGCCTGCGCCCTTTTGGCAAAAGGCGCTAGGGGCTGCGGCATGGCATTTTTAGAAGGGGTGATGGGCTATTACGACGGCCTCTCTTTTTCTTCTACCCAGGCCAGCAGCTACCACCTGGCCCGCGCCACAAAAACCCCTGTGGTACTATGCTTGGATGTAAAGGGCGCGGCCCTCTCCCTTGCGGCAACCATACAGGGTTTTACGCATTTCCGTGCCGACGCGGGGCTGGCCGGGGTCATTTTGAACCGCTGTTCCAAGGGTCTTTTTGAAGCACTTTCCCCCACTTTAGAGGCCGAGACAGGGCTGCCCGTTTTGGGCTATTTGCCCAATGAGGAGCGTTTTACCTTAAAAAGCCGCCACCTGGGCCTGGTTACGGCGGGGGAGGTGCAAAACCTGCAACAGCTTTTGCAGGCGCTGGCCGCAAAACTGAGCGAAACGGTGGATATAGAGCGCCTGTGGGCCCTTGCCACCGCGGCCCCTCCCCTTTTGGCAGAAGCGTATTGCAGCCCGCCCGCCACCTCAAAACACCCCCGCATTGCCTACGCCCTAGATGAGGCCTTTTGCTTTTACTATGAGGAAAACCTGCAAATGCTGCGGGAGATGGGCGCAGAACTTATCCCCTTTTCCCCCCTGCGGGACACAGCTTTACCAAGCGGCGCAAACGGCCTTTACCTGGGGGGCGGCTACCCCGAACTCTACGCCGAGGCGCTCTCACAAAACCTGCCCATGCGGCAGGCCCTTGCAACAGCCGTACAAGCGGGCCTGCCCACGGTGGCCGAATGCGGCGGTTTCCTCTACCTGCAACAAAAGCTTGCCGACGAAAAAGACACCTTTTGGCCCATGGCCGGGGTGCTGCCCGGCCAAAGCCAAAACGGCCATAAGCTTGCACACTTTGGCTATATTACCCTAAAGGCAGAACAGCAAAGCCTGTATGGTCCTGTGGGCGAGAGCATCCGCGGCCACGAGTTCCACTACTGGCGCAGCACGGCCGAGGGCGAGGCCTTTACCGCCCAAAAACCCGGCCAAAACAAATGCTGGCCCTGTATGGCGGCAAACCCAAACCTTGCGGCCGGTTTTCCCCATCTGTACTACCCCGCAAACCCGGCTTTTGCCCTGCGCTTTGTACAGGTAGCCGCAAAAAATATGGCTTGCGCGCTCCCCTCATCATAAACCCACCCAAAGCCGAGGAGGCCCCCGATGACACTGGAAGAAACCCTTGCAAACATTCACCCCGCAAGCAAAGAGGCCTACGATGCGGCCCAAAAACACTGGGACAGCCTTGCCAAACCCCTTGGGGGCCTTGGCTATTTGGAGGATGCCCTCTGCCGCATAGCGGGGGCCTTGGGCAGCAGCCAAATAAGGCTGGATAAAAGGGCGCTGGCCGTTTTTTGCGCCGATAACGGCGTGCTGGCCGAGGGGGTCTCTCAAACCGGCAGCGAGGTTACGGCCATTGTAACTGAGAATATCTGCAACCACATCACCAGCATGTGCCACATGGCCGCCCTTGCCAACTGCGAGGTGTTGGCTGTGGATATGGGCGTGCTTACCGAGATAGACCACCCCGGTCTATACAAAGCCGCCGTGGCGCGCGGCACCGGCAACATTGCAAAAGGGGCGGCTATGTCTCGCCAGCAGGCGCTGTGCGCCATACAAACCGGTATTGCCCTTGCAAGGCAGTTTAAGGCGCAGGGCTGCACGCTTTTGACCGCGGGCGAAATGGGCATAGGCAACACCACCACCGCAAGCGCCGTGGTAAGCGTTTTGCTGCAGCGCCCCCCCGCCGAAGTAACCGGCCGTGGGGCGGGCCTTTCCAGCGAGGGGCTGAGGCGCAAGGTAGGCGCCATAGAGGCGGCCCTGCGGGTGAACAGGCCAACCCCCGGCGACCCTGTGGATATTCTAAGCAAGGTGGGCGGCTTTGACATTGCGGCCATGTGCGGTTTTTACCTGGGCGCTGCTGCGCAGGGCCTGCCCGTTATATTGGATGGTTTTATCTCCGGCGCGGCGGCCCTTTGCGCCGTGCGGCTTTGCCCCGCATGTGAAGGTTACTTACTTGCCAGCCATATCTCCACCGAGCCTGCGGCCCAACTTATTTTAGAAGCCTTACATCTGCGCCCCATTTTAACCGCCGGGATGCACCTGGGCGAAGGAAGCGGCGCCATTGCCCTGCTGCCCTTACTGGATATGGCCCTGGCCGTTTACAAAAACTGCCCCAGTTTTGCAGCCTGCAGCATTGAAGCCTATACCCCGCAGGTGTAAGCCATGCGCCTATTGGTACTGGGCCAGGCGGCCAGCGGCAAAAGTGAATACGCTGAAAATTTGGCCCTGCGGCTGGGCGGGCGGCTTTTGTACATTGCCACCATGCAGCCCTTTGGCAAGGATGCGGAATTGCGGATAAGCCGCCACCAAAAATTACGGCAGGGTAAGGGTTTTAATACCTTGGAATGTTACACCGGCCTTGCAAGCTTACAAATTGCAAACACCGACACCGTGCTGCTGGAGTGCCTTGGTAACCTGGCCGCAAACGAACAATTTGCCAAAAACCAAAGCATTGAGGATGCTCTTGCCGCTGTTTTAGAGGGCGTAAGAGCCTTGCAGGGCCAGTGCCAAAACCTGGTGGCCGTTAGCAACGATGTTTTTTGCAGCGGCGAAAGCTACACCGCCGAAACCCAAGAGTATATCCAGTTGCTGGCCCGTATAAACGCGGCGCTGGCCGAAGGTTTTGAAGGGGTGGCAGAGGTGTTTTGCGGCCTGCCCCACTGGCACAAAGGAGGCCCTGTATGAGGGTACTAGCACCGATTTTTATCGCGTTTTCCATGTTCTCCCGCCTGCCCTCCCCCGGGGCCGAGTGGAATGACCGCAACATGCGCTACGCCCTTTGCGCCTTCCCGCTGGTGGGGCTGGTACAGGGGGGGCTCTGCCTGGTGTTTGGCCTTTTGGCGGCGCATTTTTCGCTGGGTATTTTCCTCACAGCCGCGGTGTTTACCCTTTTGCCCCTGGCCATAAACGGCGGCATCCACCTGGACGGCCTTGCCGACACCGCCGACGCCCAGGCCAGCCATGCCAGCCGCGAGCGCAAGCTGGAGATTTTAAAAGACCCCCACCTCGGCGCTTTTGGGGCCATGGCGCTTTTTTGCCACCTGCTGCTCACTCTGGCTTTATTTACTCAGTTTCTTCCGGTGTTGCAAAACCTGCTGGCCCTCTGCTGTATTTATATCCAAAGCCGGGCGCTTAGCGGCTATGCCGTTATCACCTTCCCCCCCGCCAAGGCCGATGGCACCGCCCGCAGTTTTGGCGGGCTCAGCGCCGGGGGCCGGGCGGCGGCTATCTTGCTGGTAACGGCGGTTTTAGCGGCGGGGCTGGCCATCCTTTGCCGGGGCTTTGCCGGGGGCCTTGCGGCCCTGGCGGGTTTTGGCGTATTTTTCTACTACCGTTACTTTTCACAGCGCCAGTTTGGCGGCGTAACCGGCGATTTAGCCGGTTGGTTTTTACAAAATGCCGAACTTTGGATGCTGGCGGCGCTGGTTTTGGGAGGGGGGCTATCATGGTTTTGGTAATGGGGGGCGAGGGCGCTGGCAAACGCGCCTATGTAAAAAATACTCTAGGTTATGCCGATGCAGACATCGCCCAAGGCGTGCTGGATGAAAAACCCGTACTAGCAAGCCTGCACACCTTGCTGCGCCACGGTGCCGAGGCGGAAAACCCAGACCTGCTGGCACTGCTTTTACAAAAAGAGGTGGTCATTTGCAACGAGGTGGGCGGCGGCATTGTGCCCGCCGAAGCCGAGGACCGTGCCTACCGAGAGGCTGTTGGCCGCCTGTGCTGCGCCCTTGCCGCTAAGGCCACGGCCGTTGTGCGGCTATACTGCGGCTTACCGCAAGTATTAAAGGGGCAGATATGAAACTGTTTTTTACACGGCACGGCCACACAAAGGGCAACTTAGAGGCCCGCTATGTGGGCGGCGCAAGTGACGAGCCCCTTTGTGCAGAAGGGCTGCGGGAACTGCGCCAAATACCCCCTATTACCGGGGCAAAGCGGGTTTATGTAAGCCCCCTGCTACGCACCCTGCAAACGGCCGCCATTTTGTACCCCGGCGCAAAACCCTGCCCGCTGCCCGCCCTGCGGGAAATGGAGTTTGGCGCATTTGAGGGCAAAAACTGGCGGGAGCTGGAAAACGACCCCATCTACCGCGCCTGGGTAGAAGGCGGCTGCACGGGCCTTTGCCCCGGCGGGGAGGACAGGCAGGGTTTTGTAAAGCGTTGCCTAAGCGGCTACAGAACCGCCCTTAGCGCCGAAGCCGGGCAAGAAGAAGTACATTTTGTCATCCACGGCGGCACCATTATGGCGCTGTTAGGCCACCTTGCAAAGCCCAGTTTGGATTATTTTAAGGCCACCACCCCGCCGGGGGGCCGCTGGCTCTGCCAGGGGGACGAAAACAGCCTCACCATTTTGCAAAGGCCGGAGGAACCAAAGGCATGAGCACCCTGTTCGCCATTCTGGCCGGTTTTGGGCTGGATCTACTTTTGGGAGACCCCCTCCCCCTGCCCCACCCCGTGGTGTGGATGGGTAAGGCCATAGACATACTGGAGCGCATTTTGCGCCGCCTTTTTCAGCCTGGCCCTAAGGGGGAGCTTTGGGCGGGGCGGGTTTTGGCCCTTGTTTTACCGCTGGCCTCGTTTGGCCTAAGCCTTGGCCTGCTTAGCCTTTGTGGCCTTGTAAGCCCCTGGCTGCGCTTTATGGTGGAAAGCTGGATGTGCTACCAAATTTTGGCCACGCGGGAACTTTGGCGGCAGAGTGCACAGGTGGCCGCCGCCCTAGAAAAACAGGGACTTAGCGCCGCCCGCCTGGCCGTGGGCCGCATTGTAGGGCGGGACACCTCCGCCCTAAACGAAACGGGCGTAATAAAAGCCGCCGTGGAAACCGTGGCCGAAAATGCCAGCGACGGCGTGGTGGCCCCCCTGATTTTTATGGCGCTGGGCGGCGCGCCTCTGGGTTTTTTCTACAAGGCCATCAACACCATGGATAGCATGGTGGGCTATAAAAACACACAGTATCTTTATTTTGGCCGTGCAGCCGCAAAACTGGACGACGCCGCAAACTTCTTGCCCGCCCGCTTTTGCGCCCTTTGCATGGTGGCCGCCTCTGCCCTTTGCGGCCTCTCGCCCGGCGGTGCCTACCGCATTTGGCGGCGGGATGGCCGCAACCACCAAAGCCCAAACTCGGCCCAAACCGAGGCCGCCTGCGCCGGGGCGCTGGGGCTGCAACTGGCGGGGGACGCCGTCTATTTTGGCAAAACCATCTCCAAACCCACCATAGGCGACGCCCTGCGCCCCATTGAGCCGGGCGATATCCGGCGGGCCAACCGCCTGATGCTTTCCTCGGCCCTGCTCGCCTTGGCAGTGTGCGGCGGGCTGCGGGTGGCCATATATTTTGTTATTACAAACATTTTTTTGTAGAGAAAGAAGGTGAGGCGGATGGCCAAGGCACAACACGGCGGGGATATCCTCTCTTTTAGGGAGGCCTACGGCGTAGAGCCGCTTGATTTTTCCTCCAATGTAAACCCTTTTGGCCTTTCCCCGCTGGCGGCGCAGGCTGTGCAAAATGCCCTGCACACGGCCCACCACTACCCCGACCCCCACTGCCGCCGCCTGCGCGCCGCCCTTTCACAGCACGAGGGGGTTCCCGTAGAGCAAATTTTATGCGGCAATGGCGCGGCCGACCTCATCTTCCGCCTGGTGCTGGCGCTACATCCAAAAAAAGCCCTGCTGCTGGCCCCCAGTTTTTTAGAGTATGAACAGGCCCTTGGCCTGGTGGATTGCCAAATTCAGCGGCATTATTTGAAGCGGGAGGAGGGTTTCACCCTCACCGAGGAAATTCTGCCCGCCATCACGGCGGATATCGACCTGCTGGTTTTGTGCGAGCCCAACAACCCCACTGGGCGGCTTTGCCCACCGGAACTTTTAAAACGCATCCTACTGCGCTGCCGCGAAACGGGCACCACACTTTTAGCCGATGAGTGCTTTAGCGGCTTTTTGGATGACCCCGCCGCCCACAGCCTAAAGCCCTACCTTACAGATACGCCCGGCCTTTTTCTTCTAAAGGCTTTTACCAAGCTGTATGGCATGGCTGGGCTGCGCCTGGGTTACTTGCTCAGTACTAACACTGCTACGCTGGAAAAAACCGCCCGCTGCGGCCAGCCCTGGCCGGTTTCTAGCCTAGCGCAGGCGGCGGGGGAAGCCGCTTTACAGGATGCCGCCTACCTTACGTCCTCCCTGCCGGAGATACGCCGCCAGCGCGGCCTTATGGCGGCGGGCCTCAGCAATTTAGGCCTGTGCGTGCTGCCGGGCGGGGCAAACTACCTCTTTTTTTCCAGCGGAGAAACCCGGCTGCAGGCACTTTTGGCCCAAAAAGGTATTTTGATACGTAGCTGCGCCGCCTACCCCGGCCTCTCTCCCGGAGATTACCGCGTTGCCATACGCCAAAGTGAGGAAAACCAAAAATTACTTTTGGCCCTTGACGAGGTTTTGGCCACCGCTAAAATCTCCCCCCGCCTGTGGCCCAAGGCCGCCCCAGCCTTGCCCCGTGTAAGCGCGGGCTTTAGCACTTAAGAAACTATAAGGAGAACCCAACCCCCATGGCCAAAACTATCATGGTTCAAGGTACGATGTCTAACGCTGGCAAAAGCCTTTTGGCCGCGGGCCTCTGCCGTATTTTTTGGCAGGACGGTTACCGTGTGGCCCCCTTTAAAAGCCAAAACATGGCCCTAAACAGCTTTGTAACCAAAGAAGGGCTTGAAATGGGCCGCGCCCAGGTGATGCAGGCCGAGGCCGCAGGCGTCCTGCCCTCGGCGCTGATGAACCCCATACTGCTAAAGCCCACCAGCGACGTAGGCAGCCAGGTAATTGTAAAGGGCGAAGCCATTGGCAACATGCCCGCCGGGGAGTATTTCCGCTATAAAAAAAAGCTGCGCCCACTGGTGGAAGAAGCCTTTGCCGAACTTGCCGCCCAATATGACATCATTGTGCTGGAAGGGGCGGGCAGCCCGGCGGAAATCAACCTGAAAAATGAAGACTTCGTCAATATGGGCATGGCCCAAATTGCCAAAGCACCGGTGTTGCTGGCTGGCGATATTGACCCCGGCGGCGTGTTTGCCCAGCTTTATGGCACGGTACAGCTACTGCCAAAGGCCGAGCAAAAGTATATAAAGGGGCTTATCATCAATAAATTCCGTGGCGATGCCAGCATTTTACGCCCCGGCCTTGCCAGTTTAGAGGAGATGTGCGGCGCCCCGGTGCTGGGGGTGGTGCCCCACATGCAGCTGGATTTGGATGACGAAGATAGCTTAGCGCCAAGGCTGCTAAAACGCCCCGCCTCCCGCCTTTTGGATATTGCCGTCATCCGCCTGCCCCACCTCTCTAACTTTACCGATTTTAACGCCCTGGGCCGCCACCCCGCCATGGGCCTGCGCTATGTGCAAAATGCCGAGGAACTGGCAAGGCCCGACCTGCTTATTTTACCCGGCAGCAAAAACACCATGGCCGACCTGCGCTGGTTAAAAGAGTACGGTATGGCCGCCTGTATTGAGGCGCTGGCCGCCGGGGGTACGCCGGTAATTGGGGTGTGCGGCGGCTACCAGATGCTGGGCGAAACCCTGCAAGACCCTTACGGGGCCGAGGGCGGGGGGGAAATGGCAGGCCTCAAGCTCTTGCCCCTGCACACGGTTTTTGCCAACGAGAAAACCCTGACCCGCACAGAAGGGGAACTTGCCGTAAAGGAAGGTTTTTTTGCCCCGCTGTGCGGCACGGCCCTTACGGGTTACGAAATTCACATGGGCAAAACCCAAAGCAATTGTCCCCCCGCCTGCCTGTTTCACACGCCCGGCGGCCCAAAACCCGATGGAGCCGCAAAGGGCACTATACTTGGCAGTTACCTGCACGGTTTGTTTGATAGCCCCGCCTTTACCGAGGGGCTGGCCGCCCTTTTGGCCAAGGCCCGCGGCCTTAGCTACACAGCCTGCACCCTGCAAAGTTTAAGCGAGCACAACAATGCCGAGTACGACAAACTTGCAGCGGGCCTGCGCAGCGCTTTGGATATGCCGAAGCTGTACGAGATTTTGGAGGCCGGCATATGATACACCTCTACTGTGGCGAGGGCAAGGGCAAAACCACAGCCGCTATGGGCCTTGCCCTGCGCGCGGCGGGCCAAGGGCTGCCGGTGGTGATTGTGCAGTTTTTAAAAGGGCGGGTAAGCGGCGAAATATCCCTATTGCAAAACTTGCCTGGTGTACAGGTTTTACGGGGGAAAAACAGCCTGAAATTTAGCTTTCAAATGGATGAGGGAGAAAAAAAGCTGGCCAAACAGGCGCACGAGGAAAACCTGGCCGAAGCTTTACGCCTTACTAAGCAAAACCCCGGGGGCCTTTTGGTTTTGGATGAGGCCTTGGGCGCGCTTAGCGCCGGGCTGCTTTGTGAAGATACCGTAACAAGTTTACTGGCCGAATGCCCCAAAGAGACGGAACTGGTTTTTACGGGCCGTAACCCTGCCCCCTTTTTGCTGGAACGGGCCGATTATATCACCGAGATGAAAAATATCCGGCATCCTTTTGAAAAAGGCACAGCCGCCAGGAAAGGAATTGAATACTGATGCAAAGCACCGCCCTGTTACCCAGCGATATTGAAAAACGCAGCTTTGAAATCATCACAGCCGAGATAGGCGCAAGGGAGCTTGACCCCGCCGAAGCGCCCATTATAAAACGCGTCATCCATACCACGGCCGATTTCAGCTATCTCGACACCCTCACCTTTGCCAACCATGCCCTGCAAAGCGGCCTGGATGCCCTGCGGGAGGGGGCCACCATCGTCACCGATACCAATATGGCCCTGGCCGGCATTAACAAAACCGCGCTTGCAAAACTGGGCTGCCGCGCCCTTTGCTATATGGCAAGCGAGGAGGCGGCCGCCCTGGCCGCCCACAACGGCACCACCCGCGCCGCCGCCAGCATGGAACTTGCCGCAAAGCTGGAAGGGCCGGTCATCTTTGCCATTGGCAACGCCCCCACGGCCCTGCTATGCCTGTGCAAGCTACTGCAAACGGGGGCCCTGAACCCCCCAAACTTGGTAATTGGGGTGCCGGTGGGCTTTGTAAATGTAGTGGAAAGCAAGGAGGAACTGCTAAAGCAGAACCTGCCCGCCATAGTTGCCAAAGGCCGCAAGGGCGGCAGCAATGTTGCGGCGGCCATCTGCAATGCACTGCTTTACACCCTTACCCGGCCCTAAACACACAGCTAAACTGCACAAAATTGTACCAAAAACAGCGCCCTACCTTCCCGAATCGTTCCCATAACAGTTACCTCGGCTGTTTGTTGCACACATAAACCGCTCTAAGCCTTCTAACCACAAGCCTCCCCCTCAACAGGAGAAACGCCATGCCAATACCTCCGCCGCTCACACAAAATACTCCCCCCTGTACCCGGCCCATCGCCATTTTTGCCGGCACCAGCGAGGGACGCGCCCTCTGCCAGCAGCTCTCGGGCCAGGGCACTGCCGCCACGGCTTTTGTGGCCACCGAATATGGCAGGGCCGCCCTGCCGCCCCTGCCCGGCATTACCGTACAAACCGGGCGGCTGGATGAGAGCGAAATGCAGGCCGCCCTGCAAAGTTTTGACACCATCGTGGACGCCACCCACCCCTTTGCACAGGAGGTAAGCCGTAACATACGCAGTGCCGCGGCCGCCATAGGCGCCGTTTACCTGCGGCTATTGCGGCCGGCAGCGCCCTCGGCAGCGGAGGATGGCCTCATTACCCTGCCCAGTGTTGCCGCAGCAGCCGAATATTTACAAAACACCGACGGCGTGGCATTGCTTACCACCGGCAGCAAGGAGCTTGCGGCCTTTACCAAAATACCCGATTTTCAAAACCGCCTCTACCCGCGTATTCTACCCAGCGCCGAGGGGCTAAGCGCCTGTTTGGCCCTCGGTTTTCCCGCCTCCCATATCCTGTGCATGCAGGGGCCTTTTACCGGGGAGATGAACGCCGCCACCCTGCGCCAGATAAACGCCAGGTGGCTTGTGACAAAGGAAAGTGGCGAAGCGGGCGGCCTGCCCGCAAAAATAGCGGCGGCCAAGGCCGCCGGGGCAACCGTACTGCTGGTTGCGCGGCCTTATTTGGAAGAAGGCCTTAGCCTGCAGCAGGTGGCCCAGCTGCTTTGCGGCGGGCCGCCAGGCCCCCCGCCACAGCCTGGCTCACCCGGCGGAAACCCGGCAGATTGCCAAAAGATGACCCTGCAAAACACGCTGCCCCACCCCGCCGCAGCTAAGGCCGCGCCTGGCCGCCGTTTTCCCCTTTTCATCAGCCTTATAGGCCAGCCCTGCCTCGTGGTGGGCGGCGGGGCCATTGCCACCCGGCGCATACAGGCATTACAAAACTTTGGCGCGCTTGTGAGGGTTGTGGCCCCAAGTTACCCTGCCACAGCGCCGGGTGTGCATTACCTAAAACGCCCCTACCAGCCGGGGGATACCCAGGGTATGCGGCTGGTTGTGGCCGCCACGAACAGCCGGGAGGTAAACCGCGCCGTGGGCCTTGCCTGTAAGGAAGCGGGCATACCCGTAAGCGTGGCCGATAGCCCCGAAGAAAGCAGCTTCTTTTTCCCCGCGCTTTGCCAAAGCAAAAACCTTACCGCCGGGGTGGTTTCCACGGGCAAAAAACACCACCTCACTGCCCAGGCCGCCGCCGCCATCCGCCTAATATTAGAGGAGATAGACCCATGAAAACCATACGCATAGGCACACGTGCGTCAAAACTCGCCCTCATCCAGGCCGAAACCGTGGCCGAAGCCATCCGCGCTTATGACCCCGAACTAAACACCGAGCTTGTTCCCCTTGTAACCACCGGCGATAAAATTTTAAACCAGACTTTGGATAAAATTGGCGGTAAGGGCCTGTTTGTAAAGGAACTGGACCGCGCATTGCAGTGCGGGGAGGTGGATATCACCGTGCACAGCGCCAAAGATTTGCCCATGGACCTGGATGAGGGGCTGCCCATTGTGGCAACCTCGGTACGGGCCGACGCGCGGGACGCTTTGGTGCTGCCACAAAACCTGCAAACTCTGAACGCTCAAAAACCCGTGGGCTGCTCCTCCTCCCGGCGGCGCATTCAGTTGCAGCAGCTTTACCCCGGCATGGAGATTGTAGCCGTGCGGGGCAACGTCATTACGCGGCTGCAAAAGCTGGACGATGGCGAGTTTTCGGCCCTGGTACTGGCTGCCGCGGGGCTGGGCCGCCTCTCCCTGGCCCACCGGGTCAACTTACTTTTTAACACAAAAGAGATGTTGCCCGCCGCCTGCCAGGGCATACTGGCCGTGCAGGCCCGCCAGGGCGAGGACATCTCTTACCTGCGCCTATTCCACAGTGAAGAAAGTTTTGCCTGTGCCAAGGCCGAGCGGGCCTTTGTGCGGGCGCTGGACGGGGGCTGTTCCAAGCCTTGCGCCGCCTATGCCACCTGGCAGGGCAGCGGGCTTTTACTACACGGGATGTATGTGAGCGACGACGAGAGCATTGTGCGGTATGGCAGTGTGCAGTGCCTGCCGGAAGAAGCCGAAAACCAAGCCGTGCGTATGGCGGAAAGGATGAAATATGAAACGAATTGGCAAGGTGGTATTGGTTGGCGCGGGGCCGGGCGACCCTGGCCTGCTTACCGTTAAGGGCAAAAAATACCTGGAGGATGCAGAGGTTGTGGTGTATGACAGGCTGGTGGGCCCCGAGGTGATGGACTGGGCCCCCAGTGCCGAGTTAATCTATGTTGGTAAGGAAAAGGATCACCACCCCATCCCACAGCATGAAATCAATGAGGTACTGGCCCAGCAGGCAAAATTGGGCAAGCGGGTGGTACGCCTGAAAGGGGGCGACCCCTTTCTGTTTGGCCGCGGCGGCGAGGAAATTGAACACCTGCGCCAAAACGGCATACCCTTTGAGGTGGTGCCGGGCGTCACATCGGCCATGGCGGCCCTCAGCTATGCAGGCATACCCGCCACCCACCGCTCGGCGGCTTCGTCCATTCACATCATTACGGGGCACGCCCAAAAGGGCGGCCGTTTGAATATCGACTTTGAGGCGCTGAGCCGCTGTAACGGCACCCTGGTTTTTTTAATGGCCGTAACGGGTTTGGAGACGATTACAAAAGGGCTGCTGAACGCCGGAATGCCCGGCGACACCCCCGCCGCCATTGTGGAAAACGGAACCCTGCCCCAGCAGCGCAAACTGGTTGCCACCCTTGCCACCATAGCCCCGGCGGCGCGGGAGAGCAATATTGAAAGCCCCGCCATTTTGGCCGTGGGCGAGGTGTGCGCACTAAGCGAAAAGCTAGACTGGTTTTCTAAGCTGCCTTTGTTTGGCAAAACCGTGGTGGTAACCCGCCCAAAACAGCGCGCGGGCACCCTATGCGAAAAATTGCAGGCCCTGGGCGCGCGCGTTATTCCCCTGCCCTGTATTGAAACCGCCGATATAGAGGCCCCCGCCGTGGCCGTGGCCCTGCATAGCCTTAGCCGTTATGGCTGGCTGGCCCTAACCAGCCCCCAGGGGGTGCAAAGCCTGTTCCGGGTAATGCAGGCCGAAGGGCTGGACAGCCGCGCATTGGCCGGGGTTAAAATTGCCGCCGTAGGCGCCAGCACCGCCGAAGAACTGGCCCTGCATGGCATACGGGCCGACTATACCCCACTGCATTACGACGCCGTTCACCTGGCGGGGGGGCTGGTTGGCCAGATAGAAGAAGGCCAGCGGGTTCTGCTGCTGCGGGCAGAGCTTGGCACCCCAGAACTGCCCGAGATGCTAAAGGCAAAGCAAATTCCGTTTGATGATATCCCCCTTTACCGAACCCTGCTGTTACAAGAGGAGAGCACTGAGGCCGCCTGCCTGCTAAGGGCGGGCGGAGCCGACTATGTCACCTTTACCAGCGCCTCCACCGTTGCGGGTTTTGCGGCCTGTATCCCGAATGCACAGGCCTATGCCTTTACAGCGGTTTGCATCGGTGCTTCCTCGGAAAAGGCGGCCAAAGAAAAAGGTTACAAAACCAAAACCGCCCACAACGCCACCATAGACGCCTTAATTGAGGCAATGCTTGAGGAGGAAAAACCATGAGCCAAATTTTTCGCCCCCGCCGCCTACGCATGAGCCCTTCCATCCGCGCTTTGGTACGCGAGACCCGCGTCTCTGCCCAAAGCCTCATCTACCCGCTTTTTTTGGTGGAGGAAGAGGACGTAAAACGGGAGATATCCTCCCTGCCGGGGCAATACCACTACTCGCCCAGCCGGGTGTGCGAGGCGGTGGAAGCAGCCCTTGCCAGCGGCGTGGATAAATTTTTGCTGTTTGGCATACCCAAACACAAAGACGACATAGGCAGCGGTGCCTGGGCCGAGGATGGCATTGTACAGCAGGGCCTGCGCCAGATACGCAGCCAGTACCCAAACGCCCTGCTTCTGGCCGATTTATGCCTTTGCGAGTATACCTCGCACGGGCACTGCGGCTGCTTAAAGGGCAACTGCGTAGATGGCGACGCAACGCTGGAACTCTACCAAAAAACCGCCGTGGCCCAGGTGGCCGCCGGGGCCGATATCATCGCCCCTTCGGGGATGATGGACGGGCAGGTGGAGGCCATACGCGCCGCGCTGGACACTGCGGGCTATTGCGACACGGCCATTATGAGTTACAGTGCCAAGTACTCCTCGGCCTTTTACGGCCCCTTCCGCGAGGCGGCTGGCTCGGCCCCCTCATTTGGCAACCGCAAAAGCTACCAGATGGACCCCCACAACTACCGCGAGGCTTTGAAAGAATGCGCGCTGGATGAAGCCCAAGGGGCCGATTACCTGATGGTAAAACCCGCCCTGAGTTATTTGGATGTGATTGCAAGGATACGGGAGGTGAGCCCCCTGCCTTTGGCGGCTTACTCAGTAAGCGGCGAATACGCCATGATGAAGGCCGCCGCCGCCGCAAAACTTGTGGATGAGTACGGCATGATGTGTGAAACAGCCACCAGCATCTACCGGGCGGGCGCGGATATTCTCATCAGCTACTATGCACCCGAAATTGCCGATGCCATCCGCAAGGGGGATATCGGCTAAGCCCTTCCTTTTTATGTAGCATCTCCGCTTTTCTACAGCATTTCCGCTTGTACGGCATCCCCGCCTGTGCTCCTGTGGCTGCAAAACCACAAGACCTCTCAGGTGCCAAACAAAGCCACAGCCCGAAACAAGGCTTCTCCCGCCTTTTTTCGGGCTGTGGCTTCTCTTTATTTACAAATTCCCGTCACTTGCGTTTGTGTTTATCCTACAGCATTTTCACAAATAACTTACACACCGCACTGGCAAAAACAGTTTTATGCTTCGTTGCAAAATTTTGCAATGCACCAAGCATTCCTACAATTTTTCGCCTTGCCTAAATCTGTTTTTGCTCGGCGCTTGCTGTGTAAAACATTTGTTCAAATGCTGCAGTAGTCCCCCAAGTCTAAACTAAGGCATGGCCTTGTTCTTTGGCTTTGGCTTTAGCCTTCGCCAAGAGCCGCGCAGGCCGCAAACATCGCCCTCATGTTTTCTGCGCTTGTGTCCTCGGGTACATCGCACCCGCCCGAGATGATGGTGCGGTTATGGGTATCTTTCCCAATTTTTTGCACCAGATCGCGAATCTGTTCGCCGGTGCCCTGCAGCAACACACCGGCGGGGTCCACATTGCCACACAGCGCTTGGCGGGGGCCCAGTTTTGCCGCAGCTTCGGCCATGTTTACAGCGTGGTCCACATCCAGTACGTCTGTACCGGTGGCCAGCAACAAAGGAATCACCACGTTGGTATCCCCACACACGTGCAGGCGGGTAAGGCCCTCTTTTTCGTGCACCAGCCCCACCAATTCCTCATGCAGGGGCTGAATCAGTTCCTCATACATCTTGGGGCTAATCAGCGAGCAATTTGGCTCCACAATTTGAATGCCGTCCGCCCCGTTTTCCAGTTGGGCCTTGATAAATTGCTTGCAATTTTGGTGGAAGAAGTGGATGGCCTTTTTTGCGCCGTCCAAATCTCGCTTTAGGTCTCGAAAGGCATTTTTCACCCCGCGTGCGTTACAATATTCGGTAAAGGGGCCCACGCAAATGCCAAAAATGTACTTTTCGCCCTTGGCTTTTTCGGCCACCAGGCGCAGGGTTTCCAGGCGGTTCCCCATCCGGCTGCCCGCCTCCATGGCGGGCAGGGGTAACGCGCTTAGGTCTTTTTCCAAATCGTTCAAAATAGGCTCGGCATTATAGCGGCCATTCACTAAAAAAAGCGGCATACCAAAATCTTTCAGTTGTTCGTAAAAATCGGCGTCGGGCAGGATGCAGTCAATATCAAAGCGCTGTGTGGCTTTTAGGTACACTTCGGCCCGCAGTTTTGGGTCGTTCACAAAGTCAATGTAATCTACCCCTTCCTGCTTTGCTGCCCAATCAATTACCAGTGGCATAAAAGGGGGGCGGTCGGTTGTTTCGCCCGCTACAAACCTGGTGGTTCTCTGGTATCCGTTCATGTTTCCCTCCTAATACTGTAGTACTATCAGTATAGCATATTTTACAGCTATACCGCTCTGTTTACAAACTTTTTTAGGGGGAAATTTGGGCCAAAGCTTCGGGGAAAATTTTTCTGTCTTTATAATAGTACGCTTCGTCACGCGGGCCCACTTCACGCAGTATTTTACAGGGGTTACCGGCCGCCACAACACCTGCGGGCAGGTCTTTGGTAACCACACTGCCCGCCCCTACTACGGTGTTATCCCCAATGGTAATGCCCGGCACCACCATGGCCCCCGCACCTATCCAGCAATTTTTACCAATATGTATGGGCATGTTAAACTGGTAGTTTTGCTGCCTAAGGCTTGGCAAAATGGGGTGCCCGGCTGTTGCAAGGCATACATTCGGCCCAAACATCGTGTAGTCCCCCACGTAAATATGGGTGTCATCCACCAGTGTAAGGTTAAAATTGGCATAGATACACCTGCCAAAGTGCACATGCTTTCCCCCAAAATTTGAGTGCAGGGGCGGCTCTATGTAACATCCCTCCCCTATTTCGGCAAACATCTCCCGCAGCAGGGCTTCCCTCTTCTGCATTTCTGCGGGGCGGGTGGCGTTAAAATCATACAGGCGCTCGAGGCAGCGTGTTTGCTCTGCCACCAGGGCTTCCTCCCCAAGCTGGTATAACTCTCCACTGTGCATTTTTTCTAAAAAGGCCATGTTTATTCTCCCAGTTCACTTTGTATAGGCATTTGCTCGTATACCTCTACGAGCATACTATGGGGGTAATAACTCTCTAAATCGTTTACATCTGCCGGTTTCCCCTCGTATGTTTTCCGCCAAAGCTCAAACGCCGGGTTCACCCATACCGTGCCATCCGTAAAAGTGACCTGTTTCATAGTATACAGCACATACCTAACCTTTTCCACGGCTTCTGGCGTTTTTGCTGCTTCGCCAAAGCCACCTCCCTCGGTTAAACTCCAGCCACCCTCCTCATCATACCGGCTGCCTGCTGGGATGTTTACATCCTCGGCCCAATCATACAAATAGTAGTAGCCGGGCTCCTCCTCGTTAAACGGGTACCATTTTAGCTTAAGAGGCTGGCCCGCCTCATCAAAGGCCAGCATACCCTGCTGGTAGGCGGCTATGGTTTTTCCCGTACCGTTCTCCAGTATGTCGTGAATATATAGGCCGCCGTCACTATACTGCCGCAGTTCTACACTTTCAAAGGAAATCAGGTCCTCTTCGCCCGGCAAAGCCGTGCCCCCCTGTACGGCCAGCCAGTGGTTTTGCACATTGGCAATACGCCTTGCGGTTTGGGCGTCATACTCCTGCTGCGATAAAACGCGCAATGCTTGAAGTCCGCCGGTTTCATCATATACCGCAGCAAGGTCCAGGCTGCCCTCAGGGTAGCTGGCGCCCATGCTGTGGGTAATCAGGGTGCCTTTTTCTTCGTCATATAATTCCCGCACCGGGCTACCGCTGTAAAACATGGTTCCAATGGCGTTTACGCTAAGCCCCAAAGCGGCATAGGGGGCAATGTCCTCTCGCATCTTTACGCCCAGGTATGTTAAATTATCGTATTCATCTGTATCTGCCATGCGCAGGCCCATCAGCTTTTTGCTATTGCTTCGCACGGCATACAGGTCAATTTCGCCCGCATCGCCCTTGGGGTAATGGGCCACAAAAGCCCCGCTAATACTTCCATCCCCATTGTAAAAAATGCCGTCGTCCTCAAAATAGCGCACGGGGGTATCCTGGTAATACAGCTGGTCGCCAGCTTCGTCATAGCGCAGGCCATACCCGGCATAAAGCGCAAAGGGGGCGTCTTTCTGTGTGCTTGCCAAAGCTGCCGCCCCTGCGCCTGTGTTTTGCGGCGTGGTATCTGCGCTGCTTGGCGCACAGGCCACAAGGCTCCCCACAAGGCCCGCGGCCAATACCGTAACACACAGGGCGGCCATTCCGCGTTTTTTACTTGTTTTGTCAAACAGGTTTTTCATCCGCTGGGCAAGGCCTTGTTTTGTGCTGCCAAAACAGCTTGTAAATACCGGCGCTGCCCAGGGGCCCCGCCGCAGGGGCACGGCCTGCAAAATGGTCCTTCCATATAGGTCCCGCTCCTCTTCGTCAAGGCCCTGCACCACCCGGTCGTCACAGGCAAGTTCTATATCCCGCCCGGCCCTAGCCCCCATGGCATACACCAAAGGGTTAAACCAGTGCACACAGGCGGCCAGGTTCATGAGTAGCTTATACCAAAGGTCCCTGCGGCGATAATGTACCAGCTCATGCCGCAAAATCAGGGCCAGTTCCCGCCTGCCATACCGGCTGTGGGGCAACAGCAATACCGGGCGAAGCAGCCCCATCAGCAAGGGGGCGGGCACAGCCGAGCAAATTTGCAGCCTGGGCAAGCGGGCCACTGCCAGCCCTTCGGCTGCTTTTCCAAACACTTCCTCTACCCTGGCGGGTATTTGTGCCCTTGGGCTGTATTTCAGCTTGCGGCAGAATGCAATATACACCGCCCCCCGCAAGATTAGACTTACGGCAAAGCCCGCCGCCCAAATACCCAGCGCCCACTGGGTGGGGCCCAGGGTAAAACGGGGGGGCTTTGCTTCCACGTTTTGGGGGGCCGCCACCTGTGCTTTTGTAGCGGGTATTTTGGCATTGGCTTGCCCCGTGGCAGATGTGGCCTGCGGCCCAGGCGCATTTTGGCTTAAACCACTGCTTTGCACAGGCCCTGCCGTAAAGGCACTGGGCAGGGCAATTTGTACCGGGGCCTTGGGCAACTGCGGGCTGAAGGGTATAAGCAGACGTACCGCCAACAGCAGCCACACACAGTAGCGCCATTTTGCTGCATACCGTTTACGGAATAGTGGTAAAAATACCAGAACAAGGGCAATTACCACCCCTGTGGTGAGGGAAACTTGCAGCAGGTTTATCAGTAAACTACCGTCCATCCCCGCTCTCCCCCCTCATCTGTTCTAATAAAGCGTACAGTTCCTCCAAATCTTTCTCCTGCACGGCGTCGGTGGCCGAAACCGAGAGCACAAAATTTTTCAGCGAGCCCCCAAACACCTTACCCAGCACCCACTTTCCCTCGGCCTGGCGGTAGGCTTCGCGGCTAACGCTGGGCCGGTAATAACTGGTTTGCCCCCGGCTTTCGCTGCTGATAAAGCCCTTCTCCTGTAAGCGGTTCAGGTAGGTGTTAAAGGTGCTCACCTTCCAGTTCAGGTGGCTAAGCTGGTTTTGGATGGCCGCACGGGGCAGGGCCTCTTTGGCCTCCCACAGGGTTTGCATAATGCCCAATTCGGGCTGCGTCAATGTCTGCATCCTAATCCTCCTGCGTAAGTTGTAGTAGCTTTTCTACATGCTACAACTTACGCAGGTATTTGTCAAGCCTAATTTTTATTATACTACGCATATATAGCCAACTAGGGTGTGTTCGATAATTGTTCCAATTCGTGCTTTTGCCTAAAATTTTAGT
>CAZKBM010000031.1:0-31895 GCA_964550985.1 uncultured Oscillospiraceae bacterium | reverse complement strand
CCACTAGGCTTCTCTTTCGCATCTTTTGTACGTCCGCCATGGCTCAATCCTCCTGATGAATCTTGTTTTCTCCGTTTTGCGGTTCAAGCAGATATATTCTGGGCGCAAAGGCCCCTTACAACAATAACACAAATGTGGCAAAACGCCATAGGGGGCCTTTGCGCCCCATTTCCTTTTCCGCCTTAGCGGCCAAGGTTATTAAACAAAATGGCAGGCGGCCGTGTGGCCGGGGCCAATCTCCTTGGTGGCGGGCATCTGCTGGCGGCAGATATCCTGCGCTTTGGGGCAGCGCCCGGCAAAACGGCAGCAATCTTTGGGGTTGATGGGGCTGGGCACCTCTCCCTTAATCATAATGCGCTCATCATTTTTGGCCTTGATGGGGTCGGCTTCGGGTATGGCCGAAAGCAGGGCTTGGGTATAGGGGTGCTGTGGGTTTTTGTACAGTTCCTCGGCCTCGGCCTGCTCCACAATGGTGCCCAGGTACATCACAATAACCCTGTCGGAAATATACTTCACCACGCTTAAATCGTGCGCAATGAACAGGTAGGTAAGGCCCAGCTGCTGCTGCAGGCGCTTTAACATGTTAATCACCTGCGCCTGTACCGATACGTCCAGCGCCGAGATGGGCTCATCGCACACCACAAAGCGCGGCCCCACGGCCAGCGCCCTTGCAATGCCAATGCGCTGGCGCTGCCCGCCCGAAAATTCGTGCGGGAAACGGGAGAGGTGGTCCTTATTCAGCCCCACCATCTCCAACATATCAATCAGGCGAGATTCCACCTGTTCGGGCGTGGATTTCACATGCAGGTTCATCCCTTCGGCAATGATATCCTTTACCGTCATACGGGGGTTTAACGAGGAATAGGGGTTTTGAAAAATCATCTGTACATTTTTGCAAAACGCCTTGCTCGCCTCGTTATCCTTGGCAAACGCATCTTTTCCCTCGTAAAATACCTCGCCGGAGGTGGGCTGGTACAGTTTAACAATACAGCGCCCCAGGGTAGATTTCCCACATCCACTCTCGCCCACCAGGCCCACGGTTTCACCCTCGGCAATGCTAAACGAGACATTGTCTACGGCTTTTAGGGTGGCCTTGCGCGAGATTTGGAAATATTTGCAGAGGTTTTTTACCTCCAGCAATGTCTTTTTCTCACTCATCGCGTCTCCTCTCCCAGTGCCTTGCGGGCCATCTCATGCTCCAGCCAGCAGCGGTTATAGTGCCCTTCTCCCACCTTGTAATCCTCTGGGGGTAAATCTTGGCACACCTGCATGGCGTAGTCACACCTTGGGGCAAAGGGGCAGCCCGCCGGGGGCGAAAACAGGTCGGGCGGCGTACCCTCAATGGGGTTCAGCTCCTCACTTTTGGGCATATCAATGCGCGCGATGGACTGTAGCAGCCCCTGGGTATAAGGGTGGCGGGGTTTATAAAAAATGTCGTTTACATCAGCGTATTCCATAATTTCCCCGCCGTACATCACCTGCACGCGGTCGCAGGTTTTGGCAATTACGCCAAGGTCGTGGGTAATTAAAATAATGGAACAGCCAATGGTGTCTCGCAGATGCATAATCAAATCAATAATCTGCGCCTCAATGGTAACATCCAGCGAGGTGGTGGGCTCATCGGCTATGATGATGCCGGGCCTTGCCACCAGGGCAATGGCAATCATAACCCGCTGGCGCATCCCGCCCGAAAGTTCGTGTGGGTATTGGTCGTAGCGCTTTTCGGGGTCTGAAATACCCACCTCGCCCATGGTTTCCAGCGCGCGGGCTTTAGCCTCGGCATGGCTGATGCCGTGCACCCCCACAAACACCTCGGTAATCTGTTTGCCCACCTTCATGGTGGGGTTCAGGCTGGTCATGGGGTCTTGCGAGATGAAGGCAATTTCTTTGGAACGAATCTTCATCATCTCTCTGTATTTCATCTGAACAATATCCTGGCCTTTGTAACGGATGGAACCACTTTCAAAAAAGCCCGGAGGTTCGGGGTTCAGCTTCATAATGCACTGGGCCGTAACGCTTTTGCCACAGCCGCTTTCGCCCACAATGCCCAAAATTTCGCCGGGTTTCAGGTTAAAGCTAACCCCGCGCACCGCCTTTACCACGCCACCATAGGTTTTAAAGGAAAAGGCGAGATTTTCAATTTCCAGAATATTTTCCATACTCTCCCTCTCCTCTCTATTCTGTGCCGCGTAGCTTGGGGTCAAACGCGTCGCGCAGGCCGTCGCCCAACAGGTTTAAGGCCAGCATAGTGGTGCTGATGAAAAAGGCGGGGACGAACAGCAGGCGCGGAACGGTACGCAAAAAGCGCACCCCCTCTTTGGCCAGCACGCCCCAGCTTGCATTTGGCGGTGCAATACCAATGCCAATATAGCTTAAAAAGGCCTCGGAGAAGATGGCCATGGGAATGGCCATGGTGAGGTTTGTGATGATAAGGCCCAGGATATTTGGCATGATATGGCGCGCTATGATGCTTTTTTTGGAGACACCCAGCACAAGCGCTGCCGATACATAATCATTTTCTTTCAGCTTTAGCACCTCGCCGCGTACAAAGCGGCAGGTACTAATCCAGCCAACCACACACATGGCTATGATGAGAGATTTTACGCCGGGGCCCAAAACCGCCATAACCAGCAGGGTTACAATCAGGCTGGGGATGCCGTAGAATACCTCTACAACGCGCATAAAGATGAGGTCAAACTTGCCGCCATAAAAACCCGAAATACCGCCTAATATACAGCCCAAAGTGGTATTTACGAAGGTGGCCACAAAGCCGATGGCCAACGAAACGCGGGCGCCCATCCACACGCGTGTGAAAAGGTCGCGCCCCAGGTTATCGGTGCCAAACCAGTGCTGGGCCGAAAACCCTTGGTTTATGGCGCTTACATCCTGTGCATCATACGCATAGGGCGAAAACATGGGTGCAAAGATGGCCAGCAGGGCATAGAGAATAATGACGATAAGGCCGATGAAGGCCACGCGGTTTTTACGCAGGCGGCGCCAGGCGTCCTGCCAATAGGTAAGGCTGGGACGGGAGACGCTTTCCATCTGTTTTACATTTTTTCCAACCGTTTTAAATTTATCGGGTGTCAGTTGATAATCCATCGTTTAGGCCCTCCCTTGCACGCGAATTCTGGGGTCAACCACACCGTACAAAATATCAACCGCCAGGTTTGCAACAACCAAGAAGGCGCCATAGAACACCGTCATGCCCAAAATCATCGTGTAATCTAGGTTTTGAATACTCTCCACATAGAATTTGCCCATGCCGGGAATGGCGAAGATACTTTCGATAACG
This sequence comes from uncultured Oscillospiraceae bacterium, assembly GCA_964550985.1. GTDB lineage: Bacteria > Bacillota > Clostridia > Oscillospirales > Ruminococcaceae > JAAYCI01. The sequence goes on along the minus strand of CAZKBM010000031.1, from coordinate 28,600 downwards.
AAGGTGCCCGTTAGCACCGAAGCCACCACCGGCCCCAGCATGGTGATGATGGGGTTGATGGCATTGCGGATTTGATGCTTCCAGGTGACGCGGAACTTGGAGATGCCTTTGGCCTTGGCGGTACGGATATAGTCCTGCCCCACCACCTCCAGCATACTGGAGCGCATGAGGCGGGAGACGCTGGCCAGGGTGTAAAAACCCAGGGCGATAGAGGGTAGGATGGTGTGGGCCACGCTTGTGTACTGCGCCACGGGCAAAAGCCCCCAGCGCACCCCAAAAAAGTATTGCAGCAGTGCGCCCATGATAAAATCGGGCACAGAGGTGCCCACAATGGCGATGACGATACAGATAAAATCGATTTTTTTGCCACGGTTTAACGCGGCAATGGTGCCAAACACAAGCCCAAACGAAAGGGCGAAGGTAAGGGCGCGAATGCCCAAATCGGCCGAGTTTGGAAAGGCCGTAAAGATGATATCGTTTACACTTTGGTTTACATATTTCAGTGAATAGCCCAAATTCCCTTGCAGCAGGTTGCCCAGGTAGGTAAAGTACTGCTGGTATAGTGGCTTATCCAAACCGTAGTATTTATTCAAATTTTCTAAAATTTGCGGTGTCAGCTTATCGCTGGAGAAGGGGTTCCCCGGCAAAAGGTGCACCAAAACAAAAACCACGGTAACAAGTGCAAGCAGGGTGAACAGGGAAAGCACCACCCGCTTGACTAGATATTTGGCCATAGTTTCCCCCTTGTGCCGCCCCATAATGGGGCCTTAGTTTTGGTAAAATAAGCCCCCGTAGCGAACTAAAATAACGAAAGGCAGGGGGGATGTATCGGAGGCATTTCCCGATACATCCCCCTGTTTTACTTTTTACCACGGTTCAAAACTTTGGGCAGGTATGGGCCGTTTAAGCGGTAAGGTCGGCCTCTACAAAGTTATGCATAACACCTACAAAGTGGTGAACCACGCCGGTAAGGTTGGGGTTTTGTACGTAGGGTACCCGGCGAAGCTGGGTGGGAATAATGGCACATTCTTCCAGCAGAATTTCTTCGGCCTGGAGCAGATACTCCATCCGTTTTTGGGGGTCTTGCTCTGTAACAGAGGCGGCCAAAGCGGCATCATACTCTGCATTGATAAATTTTCCCTGGTTGTAGTTGGCGGTACTTTGGAAGAGTTCCAGGTAGGCGTAAGGGTCCGAATAATCGGGCATCCAGCCGGTGGAGACCATCTGGAAATCACCCTTGTACTGCATGTCCAGCCTTTGTTTGTAAGCTACCTGGCGAATATCCACCGTGATGCCCAGGTTCTTTTGCCACTGCGCTTGCAGCACTTCGGCCTCGGTACGGGCGGTATCTGTATCGGCGGCAAGAATTTCAAGTTTGATATCTGCCGGGTTTGTAATGTTCATCTCTTTCATGGCGGCATCCAGGTATTCTTTCGCCTTGGGGATATCTCCGGCGGAGGGGAAGGCTTCCAGCGGGAACTCGGTGCCGTACTCGCCCTCTACACCCTGCACCATGGGCAGTACAAAACGGGTGTTGGCGGTGTAAATATCGGCGGTTACCAGGGTGATGTACTCATCGCGGCTAAAGCCAAATTGCAGGGCTTTGCGCAGGTTTTTGTTGGAGGTTGGGTACTGTTCATCCAGGTTCAGCATCATGAAATCATCGGCGCCGTTATAGTAGTATTCCACTTCGGTCATCTGCTGCGCCACGGTGGGGTTCAAATCGGCCAGGTCTATATCGCCGGCTTCAAACATCGAAAGGGCTGTGTTGGCATCGGCCACCACAATAAACTCGGCGCCATTCAATTTCACCGTGTCTTTGTTCCAGTAGGAATCGTTCTTTTCCAATATCACGCGGTCGTTTTTCAGCCACTCTTTTACGGTGAAGGGGCCGCTATATACGTTCTGTGCGGCAGAGTTCGCAAACTCTGTGCCGTACTGCTCCACCAAATCTTGCCGAACGGGCATAAAACAGGCAATATTCAGCATACTGGGGAAGTACCCGGCGGGATTCTCCAGGGTGACTTCCAGCGTGGTATCGTCCAGGGCCTTTACGCCCAGTTCGGCGGGGTCCACTTCACCGGCATTCACGGCGGCGCCATTTTTCAGCACCGTACCCATGAAGGCGAAGGGGGAGGCATTGGCGGGGTCCACAAAGCGTTTCATACCATATTCATAGTCCCCTGCTTTCACAGGCACACCGTCGCTCCACGTAATACCATCACGAATTTTAAAGGTGTACACAAGGCCGTCTTCGCTCACCTCATAACTCTCGGCGGCGCCGGGGCGCACTTCGTTGCCAAAGCTACGCATCAGGGGCTCTTGGATGTGGTTCTCCACCATTTGTGCTGGTGCAGAGTTTACAAACGTTGGGTCAAGGGATTCGGGCTCTGCCGTCAGGGCAACGCGAACCACTTTTTCACCTGCGGCGGCAGCAGTGCCGCCCGTGGCGGCGGCGGTGCTGCCCGAAGCGCCAGTTGCGGCGGCCGGGCTGTTTGCAGCGGGCGGCGCGCAGCTTGCAAGCGTTGTGGCAAACAGCGCCGCGCCAAGCAGTAGGGCTGAAAGCTTGCTAAATCGTTTCATTCCTTCTCTACCTCTCTCTCGTCTCTCGTGTTGAGGGCCACAGCCGGGGCGCCCTCCCCGTGGTTTATGGGGCTTTCCTCGTGTAAAAACACCCATATTTTTCCCGCTTGCAAACCCTGCAAACGGGTGCGTACCAAGTTTTTGCAAAGCCCGCCAAACTACGCGCCGTGGCCGCAGCCACACCCGCTTTTGGGCTTTCCCTCTCCATTCTACAGGGTTTTGGCCACCCTTTAGGGCTTCTATGGGGCGGGTTCCCAAAACCCGCCCCACAAAGGCTACATCCACCCATTCAAAACAAGTGTAAAAAAGCGCTTAGCAAACCGAATCGGCCTGCATATTTTTTACCACATAGTCTTTTTCGGCGGCGGTCAGTTCCTGGCGGGGGCGGCGCACAAAGCCACCCACGCCGCCGCGCTTTGTAATGATGTATTTTAAAGACTGTACGGGTTTTGGGAAGGATTCGAGGTGTTTTAAGCCCGGCAGCAAACGGCGGTAAATCTCCATGCCTTTGGCCAGGTTTTTTTCCTCATACACCGCGTTAAACAGGGCCACACAGTCCTTCGGGGCCACGTTGGCCATCATGCTAATCCAGCCGGGGCTGCCCACGGCAAAGCTTTCAAAAGGCAGGCTGTCGCAGCCGCAGAAGCAGGCGATATCGCTGGGCAAATCCCCCATCACTTCGGTTAATTTTTGAATGGTGCCGCTGGATTCTTTCACCAGCTTCACCTGGGGAATTTTGCCAATCTCAATCAGGGTCTCGCGGTCCAGCTCAATGCCGCAGGAGCCGGGGTTGTTGTAAGCCATGATGGGAAAATCAATTTTTTCGGCTATGTATTTGTAGTTGTCAATTACCTCCTGCTGCGAGGGGTGACAGTAGTAAGGGGGCAACACCATTACGGCCTGCGCACCGGCTTTTTTGGCGTTTAGGGCAAGGTCTATCACATCGTCGGGCCGCTCACGCGTGCAGCCCACAATAGCGGGCACGCGCCCGGCAATATGGGGCACAATTTCACACACATAGGCCTTGTGTTCTGCGTCCGTAACACTCAAATACTCGCTGGTGGCGCCCATCACCACAATACCATGCACACCGTTTTCAATCAGGTAATCCACGTGGGCTTTGGCCGCGGGGAAGTCAAACTCGCCATTTTCTTTAAACGGAGTTACCGCCACAGCGTAAACGCCTTTGAACTCTGTGCTCATTTTTTCATTCCTCCCAAAGCTATAATACTACTGTATTGCACTACTGCGCAAACCGGCCAAACGAAACCCGTCTTAAATCCATCACCGTCTCTTTGCCCGCTATCATATCGGCAATGCTTTTGCCCGTAATGGGCGCAAGGCCAATGCCGTCGCCCTCGTGCCCGGCGGCCACGTAAAAACCGGGTAGATCTGTACCTGAAATAATGGGCATATGGTCGGGCGTGTAGGGCCGCACGCCCGCATAGGCGCGCACCACCTTAATTTGCTGGATGATGGGGAAAAAGCGGATGGCCCGCTGAGCAATGGCCTGCATCACCTCAATTTCGGCCGAGACATCCTCGCCCACAAAGCGGCGGGAGGAACCGATGAGGAAGTTGTTCGAGTGGGTTGGCTCGAACACGAAGGCCACGCCGTTCTTTTCAATGTTTTCGGGCACGGGGCGTTTGTAGTCTCCGCCCTGGAATTTGGCCATGAGGTAGCCAAACTCATACACCTTGCGCCTTGCCACCTGGAAGGTTTGCTCCGACACCAGTATCTGCCCCTGGCGGGCCTGTACGGGGATGTCCAGCCCCACCATCTTGCCAATCACCGGGGCCCATACGCCGCAGCAATTCACCACGTTTTTGGCCGCCACCTCGCCGGTGGAAGTTTTGATGCGGTATTCCTCGCCGTCCTTTTGGATATCCTGCACCCGGCAGCGCTGCATAAGGCTTGCGCCCAGCTTCTCGGCCCCCAGGGCCAAAGCGTAGCACATCCGCATGGGGTTTAGCGAGCCATCGCAGGCGGTTTCAATGCCGCCCAGGATGTCATCGGCCAAAAGGGGCTCGTCCTCATGCACCTCTTTTTGGTCCAAAATGCGCATGGGCATACCGCTCTCCTGCATATCGGCACAGAACTTGCGGGCCGCCTTCATCTCGTCTTCGCTCTCCATAATAATCAGGCTACCCTTGCGGCTCCACTCAAAGGGGGTGTCCAGTTCTTTGGCAAGGTCCTCAAACATATCCTGGCTGATTTTGGTAAACTTTGCGTCAAATCCGGGCATTTTATCCGAGACAAGCACATTTCCGTCGCAACGGCTAGACGTGCCCTCGGCGATGTCCCCGGCGTCTATCAGCGCCACCGAAGCGCCGTTTTTGGCGTTATAGTAGGCTACGGCACTGCCAATAGCGCCCGCACCAATTACCGCCACATCTACACTTTTACCCATTGTTTTCACCTCCGGCCAGTTCTCCAAACGTAACGGGCCGAACGGGCGGCCTATCGGTAGCGGGCAGTATTTCACTGGGCGCACAGCCGGTTTCCTCGCTGATGATACGGGTTACCAGTTTGCCGCAGCTTTTGCCCTGGCACAGACCCATGCCACAGCGCACCCGGCGCTTAATCTCGGTTACAGAGGCGCCCTTCATCTCGCGCACCGCGCGGCGCACTTCGCCCGCCGTCACCTCTTCACAGCGGCAAACCAGCACGTCATCGGGTACGCCCGGGGCCATCTGTACGCTTACAAAAGCGTCTTCGCCTTTGGCGGGGTGGCCCTGCCGCTCCATGCTGCGTACGGTATCGGCAAACTCCAAAGGCAATTCCAAAGTCACCACCGGGGTATGGTCGTTTTTCTTGGTCTCAATCACCCGCAGCACCTTGGCCTCGCACACAAACTGGCCGTCACGGCCCACGGCGCGCACCGTGGCGCCTTTTTCCGGCAGGGGTAGGTATTCAAAGGGAAAACTCACCGAGGCCTTCCCCTCGCCCAGGCTTTTATCTACAATAAAAACGGCAAGGCCCGAACAGGCTGCCACGCACTGGCCGCAGCCTGTGCACTTCCCACGGTCCAGTTGGGGCACGTTTGTAATGGGCTCGCCCACATGGATGGCGCCAAAAGGGCAGGCGCTTTCGCAGGGGTTGCAGGGGATGGGTTGCACACATTCTATCACGGCCACCGGGCCCTTTGCAAAGCGCTCTTCGGCAGGCCAGCCACACTGGGTTTTAATCTCCTCGCTGGAAGGATATCCATCCAGCACAACACCTCTCTGCTGCATTAGGCAAGGCCTCCTTCCACCACACGCTGTTTTGCTTTTAGGCGGCGTTCCCCAAAGGGGCCCTGCCGCAGGGCGGTCAAACGCTCGCGGATGACATCCGCCTGTTTCTTCGCCTCTTCGTCACTCAAATGGCCCAGCGCATGGGCCATCAGCACGCCGGCCAGCCGCCCCTCATCCATGGCGGTGTTGGCCTCTTCCACGCCCGCGGTATCGCCCGCCACATAGATACCGGGAACGGAACTTTCCATATTCTCGTTGTGCCAGGGCATCCAGCCGCCCAGTTCGGGCACAAAGATATGCTTTACGTCGCACATCCAGGCAAGCTCCGTCATGGGGCGCAGGCCCGCCGCCACGCAGATAACGTCCACGTCTACCTCGCGCTCGCTGCCGGGGATGGGCTGCCAGTTATCCAGCTTTGCCACAACGGCTTTTTCCACCCGCTCTGCCCCCCTTGCCTGCACAACGGTGTGCTCCAGCAAAAAGGGTACGCCCGCGCGGCGCACCTTGGCCGCGTGTACGCCGTAAGCGCCAATTTTGGGGGCGCCTTCCACAATACCCACAACCTCGGCCCCGGCCTGCATCAGCTGGTAGGCTACAATCACCCCCACATTGCCCGAGCCCACCATCAAAACCCGCTGGCCAGGCAGCACCCGGTTCACGTTGATCATGGTTTGGGCCGCGCCCGCGCCCATTACGCCGGGCAGGTTCCAGCCTTCAAAATTGATGGCGTTTTCGGAGGCGCCGGTGCTTACCAATATCTTCTTGGCCTTCACCACCTCGGTGGTGCCACCGCGCAAAACGGCCACCCGCATATCCGGGAAAAGGCCGATGGCCGCGCTATCCAGCCAAACCTCCACGCCTGCCTCTTCGGTATCGGCCAGCAGTTGCTTGCCAATATCCACCCCGCGGATGCCCGCGTTGTGCGCCTTGGAGCCAAAAAACTTATGTATCTGTTTAAAAAGCTGCCCACCCGGGCGGCGGTTTTCGTCAATCACCAGGGTTTCGGCGCCGGCACGGGCCGTTTCAATGGCGGCCGCAAGGCCCGCAGGCCCCCCGCCAATGATCACCACTTCTTTCTCTATCATGCTTTCACCGGCTTTCCAAACCCGTCCTGGGTGATAATTTCCATCCCGTCTTCCACAGGGGTAATACAGGTGCGTACATTGGGTTTGCCGTTCACGGTCATCACACAGTCGGTGCACTGGCCAATGCCGCAGTAAATACCGCGGGGCTTATGCTCCTTGGTGGTGTGCCGGTGTACCATAATGCCGTTGGCCATTAGCGTTGCGGCAATAACCTCGCCTGCAATGGCCGTATAGGGTTTGCCGTCCACCGTAATGGTAACGGTCTGGGTCATCTCTTGCGGCCCCAAAATGGGGTGCTGCGTTACACGCATTCTCTCATTCCTCCAAAATACATACAAACTACTTAATAGAAACAGCATGGGTTAACCGGATGCTACAGCCGGGCCCGGCGCGCCCTAGCCCAGTTGAAAGCCCATTGGGTAGGGGTCGTCTGGGGCAAGGCCGTAGGTATGAATGCCCGTTACCCAGGCGCGGCCCGCCACACGCGGCACAATGGCGGGTATACCCGCAAGCGTGGTCTCCTCCACAATTTCGCAGTGGAACAGGCTGCCAATAATACTTTCGTGCACAAAACTTTGGCCCTTGGCAAGTTGCCCTTTTGCGGCCAGCACGGCCATTTTGGCCGAAGTGCCCGTGCCGCAGGGGGAGCGGTCGATGGCGCCAGGGGGGATAACTACGGCGTTTTGCACCGTGGCGCCCGGAGTTTTGGGCGGGCCGTAAAACTCCACATGGGTTACTTTATTAATAAAGTCCATCTCGGGGTGTACCACGGGTATCTGCTCGTTGATATATTTTTTTAATATATTGCCGGTACGGATAATCTCCCCCGCATTTTCAGGGCGGATATCCAGCCCCAGGCTTGCGGCGGGCAGTATGGCGTAGATGTTGCCGCCGTAGGCAATATCCAATTTCACCTGGCCAAATTCGGCAGTGTCCACCGCTGCGTCCTGCTTCATCACAAAGGCGGGAGCGTTTACAAAACTCACCTGTTTGGCCGTTCCGTTTTCCACCGTCACTTCCAGTTCCACAAGGCCTGCGGCGGTATCCAGCGTAATGTGGGTGATGGGCTCGGTCACCTTTACCATTCCGGCCTCTACCAGGGCGGTGGCAACGCCAATGGTGTCGTGCCCGCACATGGGCATCCAGTAGCCCACCTCAAAAAACAATACGCCAACGTCGGCGCGCTCGTCGCAGGGCTGGGTAATCACCGTGCCGCTCATCACATCGTTGCCGCGCGGCTCATACACCAAAAGCTGGCGGATATCATCACAGTTTTCCATCATGTACTGCATTTTTTCCCGCATGGTTGCACCGGGCACCACGGGTATGCCCCCCACCACGTTGCGGGTGGGTTCCCCACCGGTGTGGGTATCTATGGTGTGAAAGGTTCTTTTAAAATTCAAGCAGGCACCTCCCATTTTTGTTGTTCACATTTTTGAATTTTGCATTTTTCCCATAAAAACACGATATTTGCCCAATATTATTCTTTAATTTCCAAACTTTAGAGGCCTTGCCTCGGCAAAAATTCGTGGTTGTGAATTATGTGAAATAATAGTATCACCATCATGAAATTTAATCAAGCGAAAATCGGGGTTGGCAGCGCCAAATCAAGGTTCCATTTTTTGTGCTATTTGCCCATAATGTTCTGCTTTTTAGCAAAATTGCACCCTTTTCCCTACAGTTCAATCAGGTCATGGGTGGTACGCACCAGGTTTTCACAGCCGCTTTCGGTAATCACCAGTTGATCCTCTATGCGCACGCCGCCCCAGCCGGGAATGTAGATGCCCGGCTCGATGGTGGTAACCACACCGGCCTCGTACACCTCGGTGCTCTCGGGGCGGATGAAGGGGATTTCATGTACAAACAGGCCGATTCCATGCCCAATACCCGTATAGATATAGGGCTCATACTCGGTGCCCTTCACGGCTTTTAGCGAGGCCTCGAACACCTTCTTCAGCGGCACGCCCGCGCGCATTACCTTTTCGCAATCGGCCACCATCTGTTTTTCAATCTCATACACCTCGCGCTGGCGGGCGCTGGCCTTGCCAACCACCACGGTACGCGTCATATCTGAAAGATACCCCTTATACTGGCAGCCAAAATCCATCAGCACAAAATCGCCATACTCCACGGCTTTGGATGAGGGGATGCCGTGCAAAAGCGAGGTGCGCGCGCCTGTGATTAAGATATTGCCGTAGGGCTGGGTATCGGCCCCTTCCTCCACCATATAGGCGGCCAATTTTGCGGCCAGTTCCTTTTCGGTGCGCCCTACCTTTATGTCCCCCAAAATGCGCTCGAAGGCACGGCAGCTAATTTCACAGGCGGCGCGCATACAGTCTATCTCCTCGGGGGTTTTCACGCTGCGCAGCCCCTCAACCAAATCCCGCGTGGGCACCAGTTCCGCCTTTACGCGGGTGTGTAAAACATCCCACTGGCTGTGGCTGATAACGTCCGATTCAAACCCAAGCGAGGCCAATTTCTCTTTTTCACAGAGGTCTGCCACACAGTCGGCAAGGGTTTTACCGGCCTTGCGCCACACGGTAATTTCAAAGTCCGGGCACTCCAAGGCAGCCTGCTCGGTATAGCGTGGGTCGGTAAGAAAGTACTGTTTTTTAGGGGTGATAAGCAGATAGGAATCATCCCCTGTGTACCCACTGAGAAAACGGACATTTTGTTTCTTTTGCACAAAAAAGCCCTCGGCTTTTACCGCTTTTAACTTTTTTTGCAGTGCGTTTAACATGATGTTTCCTCCCAATAAATTAATAATTATGAAATTTGAGCACATAGTATCATTATGGTGAATAAAAATCAATGGGCATCTTCGCCAAAGAATCTGGAGGAAAGTGACAAAAAAGCTCCCATTACCAGAAGCCACCGCGCCAGATGCCCAGGCTGTACCCACCACAAAGCCCCACCCACTGTTTTTACCGTAAAACCGATTGATTGGCATTGCCCTTCGGCTGCCTTTTCTACCCCATGTCACGGCGCTTTATATTGGCAAAAATTTGTGGTAAGCTATCTCTGCAACTTACAGCATTTGAACAAATGTTTTACACAGCAAGCGGCGAGCAAAAACAGGTTTAGGCAAGGCGTAAAATTGTAGGAATGCTTGGTGCATTGCAAAATTTTGCAACGAAGCATAAAACTGTTTTTGCCGGTGCGGTGTGTAAGTTATTTGTGAAAATGCTGTAATTACCCTGCGGCCCCGGCCCGTGCCTGCAAGCCGGGGCAACCCCATTTATATGATATTAGGGAGATGTTTTGACTTGAAGAAAAATAAGAAATTAATTGTACTATCTATTATTTTTACTGTAATTGTGGCTTTTACTTATGTTGTTGGAATTTTCAATAATCCCAATTTCAACATTCACGATTTCTGCGCAAACCTCTCGTCAGAGTTTATTGGCTGGATTCTTGCTGTTACCATCTTTCAGTATTATTTCGATGAAAAAATGGCCGCCAGAAGGGCCTCCCACCCAAAAAATGCGCCCACCGCCGGTCAAGAGAGCCTGGCCGATGAAATTGTGAAGCTGAAAAGCCTTTTGGACTGCGGCGCCCTGACACAGGCTGAGTTTGAAAACGCGAAAAGCCGCCTATTTTCTGCTTAGCGTATGGCACCTTTGTAGAGGTTGCCTAAAGGCCATTTTACGGCAAAAACCCCCAAGGCCATTTTACGGCTTTGGGGGTTCTATCAAAATATCTCAGCCCTATCATCAAACAGGCTCCCGGCAGGGTACGCCGCTCACTCGGCGGCGGCATCCTCGCTATATTCCTGCAGGTAGGGGTTTGGGTAATTTAACTGAATAAACTGCACCATGCGGTTGGTTCGGTTGGCCCAGTTGTGCTCATCGTCAGAGTGTACCTGCGCGCTGTCTCCGGGGTAAAGGGTGTACTCTTTGTGGTTCATGTAAAGGGTAAGCACCCCCTCCAACACATACACAAACTCCTCGCCGTGGTGGCTGTACATAACAGCGGGCGGCTCGTCGCTGTCCTCACTGGGCATCAGCTGAAAAAGGCGCGGCAAAACATCATATTTTAGCATGTCTTTGCTCATCACGCTCTCTATAATGCGCGGGCTAACCTGGCTGTATTTCTGTTCAAAGCCCCGCATCACCGGCTCGGCCCCAGGCAGGCTATCGTGCTTAAAAAAGCTGGAGAGTTCCACGTCCAAAGCCCCCGCCACCTTGGCCAAAGAATCGATGGCAATGGTGGAAATACCCCTTTCCAGTTGCGATAAAAAGCCCGTGGAAAGGCCTGTTAGTTCGCTAAGCTGTTTTAGGGTTAGCTTTTTCTTTGTGCGCAGCTGCTTAACCTTTTTTCCTACCGCCAGGTTTGGATTCATCCGCCCCCACCTTTCCGCCACACCTTGTGGCAATGGGTACACACGGTAAAGCCCATGCTTAACCTTCCCTATTGTAGCTTGGCAAACTGTCATTTGTCAAACGCCGTTTTGCGTTTTATATAGGCATTATGCACAGTTTCACATTTGGCGATTGACATTTCACCGCTGTGAAATATAATGGAGTTGCGGGCCCCAAACAGGGGGCCCCAGGGAAGGGGGCCTTTACCCATGATTGTAACCGCAGCCACCCTGCTTACAGGGGATGGAAAAACCGTACTGCAAAACAGCGGCCTGCGCTATGACGAAACCGGCCGTATTACCGAGGTGGGCCCAGCCGCCCAGCTAATGGCAAACCACCCCGGCGAAGAGGCCCAAGACTATGGAGAGGCCAGTTTACTGCCCGGCCTTTTTGATATGCATGTACATCTGGGCTTTTATTACTCGCAGCCGGATAAACCCCTATATGATGATTATTTAATTGCCCTATACGCCATGCAGATGGCCCAAAAAGGCCTGCACCTTGGCATTACCACCCAGCGCGACCTCTCCTCTCCCCACGGGCTGTGCCGCCAGCTGCGGCTGGCGGGGGAAAAGGGCTTTTGTACCCTGCCACGCATCATCCACACCGACACCGGCATTTGCATGTCGGGTGGGCATGGGCACGAGGACGGCATTGAAGAGGCAGACGGCCCCTGGAACATCCGGGCGGCCATACGCCGCCAACTGCGCGACGGGGCCGATTGGATAAAAATTTTAACCAGCCACCGCAGCCATATCCCCGAGTATACCCAGGAGGAACTGAACGCCGCCACAGATGAATGCCACCGCCGAGGGGTAAAAGCCGCCGTACACGCGGGCTGCCACCCCGCCATTGAGATGTGCATTGAGGCCGGGTTCGACACCATAGAACACGGCACCTTCCTAACCGTAGCGCAGGCTGAGGCCATGGCGAAGAAGGGCATTGCCTGGACGCCCACCATCTATGCATACACCTACCTGTACCAGCGCGAGGTGCAGGATACACCCGGCGGCCAAACCCCACCCGAAAACAGCTTTTATAAAAAGGCCGCAGCAGCTTACAAAGAAAACTTTAAGGCGCTGTATGATACGGGCGTAACCACCTTGGCGGGCAGCGATATGGTGCTGCACGACGCGCCCCCCCTGCCCCTGGCCCAGGAGCTTGGCCTGATGGTGGAGTACGGCCTGAGCCCCGTGCAGGCCATACAAACCGCCACCCAAAACCCCGCAAAAGTGCTGGGCCTTGCCGAGGTGACGGGGGAACTGCGCCCCGGCCTTACGGCCGACCTTGCCATTTACACAGGGGATGTATCGCAGGATATTGAAGCGCTGCGCAAGCCTTTGGCCGTTTACCTGGGCGGGCAAAAGGTATTTGCCCAACGGTAAATGGGCGAAGCCTGGCGCAGGAAAATAGACTAAAACAGGCGCTGAAAATAGTTTCCGGCAAAAATTTGCTGCATAAGCTTTTTGCGCCGCCATACTACCCCCGTCACGCCGCCCTTCCTCTAGGCATCGGCAACCCATAAAAAATTCCCACTTTTTTTGCCACTTTATCTTGACAAAGCCCCCCTCTGTGCGCTATTGTTTGAACAGAAAGCGTCCGCCATACGCGGACAATTCGGCAAGGGAGGGCTCAGATTGAACCAAGAAATGTACGCCCTGGTGAAAGAAAAACCAGGTAAAGGCCTAACGCTGAAAAAGGTGCCCCGCCCAAAATTAGGGGTGGGGGACGTGCTGATTAAAATTCACAAAACCGCCATCTGCGGCACAGACGTTCACATCTACAATTGGGATGAGTGGAGCGCGCGCACCCTGCACCCCCCGCTGGTTGCCGGGCACGAATTTGTGGGCGAAATTGTGGAGATGGACGAGCACGCCTCGGGCTATCAGGTGGGAGACATCGTTTCGGGCGAGGGGCACATTGTGTGCAAAACCTGCCGCAACTGCATGGCCGGGCGGCGGCACCTGTGCAAAAACACCCTGGGGGTGGGGGTAAACCGCGACGGCGCCTTTGCCCAGTACCTGGCCATCCCTTACGAAAATGTGGTACGGGTGGCACCCGGCATCAGCGAGGATGTGGCCGCCTGCTTTGACCCTCTTGGCAACGCCGTACACACCGCCCTGAAGTTCGATTTGGTGGGCGAGGACGTGCTGATTACCGGCGCGGGGCCCATTGGCATCATGGCGGCGGCCATCTGCCGCCACTGCGGGGCCAAACACATTGTAATAACCGATACCAACGAGCACCGGCTGGATTTGGCAAAACAGGCCGTGCCCAGCGTATACACCCTGAACGTTGCGCAGCATGGGCTGGATAAGGCCGTTAAAGACCTTGCTATGCGCGAGGGCTTTGACGTGGGGCTGGAGATGAGCGGCAACGAGCAGGCCTTCGCCTCTATGATTGACAATATGAACTCCGGCGGCAAAGTCTCTCTGCTGGGTATTCACAGCGGCCAAACCATCATCAACTGGGATAAGGTTGTTTTTAACGGCCTCACCATCCAGGGCATTTATGGCCGCGAGATGTTTGAAACCTGGTACAAAATGATGAGCATGCTGCAAACCGGGCTGGATATCTCCCCCGTGATTACCCACCGGTTTTCGGCGCGGGATTACGAGGAGGGCTTTGCAGCCATGAACAGCGGCCGCAGCGGCAAGGTGATTTTGAATTGGCTGGATATGGAAGGGGAGGGTTAAAAGATGAACACTAGTGAAGCGCTGGCCTTTTACAGCAGCCAGGTACAGCAATTACAAGAAAACGGCAGCTATAAAGCCGAACGGATTCTCACCTCGCCCCAAAGCAGTTTGGTGGATACCACCGCCAAAAAGGGGCTTATCAACCTGTGCGCCAACAACTACCTGGGCCTGTGCGATGACCCCGCCGTTATTGCCGCCGCCAAAAACAGCTACGAAAAATGGGGCTTCGGCCTCTCCTCGGTGCGGTTTATCTGCGGCACCACCGAGGTGCATAAACAGCTGGAGGAAAAAATTTCCTCCTTTTTGGGCGCCGAGGACACCATCCTCTACTCCTCTTGCTTTGACGCAAACGGCGGCCTGTTTGAAACCCTTTTGGGCGAGGAGGACGCCGTCATCTCCGACGCGCTCAACCACGCCTCCATCATCGATGGTATCCGCCTTTGCAAGGCAAAGCGCCTGCGCTACCCGAACAACAACATGGAGGAGCTGGAAAACTGCTTGAAGCAGGCCGAAAGTGCCCGCATCAAGCTGGTGGCCACCGACGGCGTATTCTCCATGGACGGCACCATAGCAAACCTGCCAGACATCTGCCGAATCGCCAAAAAATACGGGGCCCTTGTCATGGTGGACGACAGCCACGCCGTGGGCTTTATGGGCGAGGGCGGCCGCGGCACCCCCGAGTACTGCGGGGTGATGGGCCAGGTGGATATCATCACCGGCACCCTGGGCAAGGCCCTGGGCGGCGCCAGCGGCGGTTACACCGCGGCCCGCAAAGAAATTGTTGACCTTTTGCGGCAAAAAAGCCGCCCTTACCTCTTTTCCAACACCCTGGCCCCCGCCATTGCCGAAGCCTCCCTCACCGTGCTCTCCCTTCTCGAGACCTCGGGCGAAAAACGGCAAAAACTGCGGGAAAACACCGCCCACTTCCGCACCGAGATGGCCCGCCTGGGCTTCGATATCCTGCCCGGCGAGCACCCCATTGTGGCCATTATGCTGTACGAGGCCAAAAAGGCCAAGGAGATGGCCGCCGCCCTTTTGGAAAAAGGGGTGTACGTAACGGCTTTTTCTTACCCGGTGGTGCCCGAGGGCAAAGCCCGCATCCGGGTGCAGCTTTCGGCCGCGCACTCAAGGGAGGAACTCAACACCGCTTTGGCGGCTTTTGCCTCGGTGCGCGCGTCCCTGGGGTAAAAGGGCGCTCGAATGTTTTCTTCTATCCACTTTTACATCTATACCAAGGCCGCCTATGCAATAGGCGGCCTTGGCGTCACCAAATGTACCGGCAACGCCTCTTAGGCTTCACACCTTCTGTTTGGAGGCCCCCATGCAGCAAACTCCTCCCCGGCCCGAAGCCCCCTTGCCACCCCCTACGCTGGACGCCTGGCTGAACACCCTCTGCCCGGCCCAATGCGCCGCTTCGCTGGCCGCCTGGCAGCAGCAGGCCGCCACGGCTTCCCTTTTGCGCGCCAAACAAAACAGCGCTTTCTACGCAGAACACCTGGCGGGCTTTACCGGGGCCGAGGCCCAAAAGCCCGGCTGGCTGCAGCGCCTGCCCTTTACCAGCGCCGCCACCTTGCAGGCCGAGGGAAACCGCATGTTGTGCGTGCCCGCGCACGAGGTGGCCCGCATTCGCAATATCCCCACCTCCGGCAGCACCGGCCACGCTAAACGCATCCCCTTTACGCCGGGAGATTTAGCCCGAACGGTGGATTTTTTTTCGGTTGGCATGCAGCCGCTAGTGCCCCCTGGGGCCAGTGTGGCTGTACTGATGTCCAACGGGCGGGAGGGCAGTGTTGCCAGCCTTTTGGCCGAGGGCCTGGCCCGTTTTGGCGCGGAGGCAATTTTTGCGGGGCCGCCTGCCTCTGCCGAGGAGACCGCCGAAATGGCCAATGGGGCCCACTGCCTGGTGGGCCTGCCCGCCGAAATTTTGTACCTCTGCCGAAAGTACCCCGCGCTGCGGCCCAAAACCGTGCTGCTTAGCGCCGATTACCTGCCCCCTGGCCTTGTAAACGCGCTGGCGGAGGAATGGGGCTGCGAGGTATACTCCCATTACGGCCTTACCGAAACCGGCTACGGCTTGGCCGTGCAGTGTACCAAGCGTGGCGGCCACCATTTGCGCCTGGCCGATTTTTTGCCTGAAATCATTGATCCCGTAACCGGCGAACCCCTGCCCCTTGGCGCCGAGGGCGAACTGGTGCTGACCAGCCTGCGCAGCGAGGCTTTGCCCCTGGTACGCTACCGCACCGGCGATATAGCCAGCTTGGAGGCGGAGCCCTGCGCCTGCGGCAGTGTACACCTGCGGCTGGGCGCGGTGCGGGGGCGCTATACAAGGCTGCGCCAAAGGGTGAACATTCACCTGTTGGACGACTTACTGCTGCCCCTGCCAGGCCTGTGCGGTTACTGGGCCCGCTGGCAAAACGGCGTCTTGTGCCTGCTGGCCGAGGGCCGCAAGCTGGACACCGCGGCCTTGGAAAAAACCCTTGGCTGCCCGGTAAAGGCCGAGTACGGCCCCCTGCCCCCCAGCGGGGGCGGCAAGCGGGATATCCAATGTTCTTCATTTTTGTAAAACCTGGCCAATTACCTGGCAAACACAAAAGGGTTACCCCCGGGAGGACGGATGAAACCAGTGCAAACCATGCGAAAAAACACCCCGAAAAACCACAAGGCCGCAGCGAGTAAAGCGGCGGCCCTGCCCGCCGCAACTTTCCATGGCTAAGGCCAAGGGCTATATCGCCCTCTCCTCGGTGTCGTTGTTTTGGGGCCTCTCTATCATTGCGGCCAAAATTGCCCTGCAATCTTTTACCCCTTTTTCCCTGGCCGCCATGCGTTTTTTGCTCTCCACTCCCATGTTACTCATCATTTTACTGGTGCAACGGCAAAGCCTGCGGGTGGCCCGCCAACACCGTAAATGGATGTTTATGGCTGGTTTTGTGGGTATTTTTTTGCACATCGCCACACAAATTTGGGGCATCAACCTACTCTCAGCCTCCCTCGCTTCCATATTGCTTAGCAGCGCCCCGGCCTTTGCCGTTCTCATCGACCGGCTAATTTTTAAAATTCCCCTAACCGGGTTTAAACTGTTCAGCGTCTCCCTCTCTATTGCGGGGGTAGTGCTGGTGGTGGGCTTTGACGCGGGCGCGGGCAACCTTGCCACCATAGTAGGCAGCCTGCTCACCCTGGTGGCGGCACTGGCACTGGTGGGGGGCGGGTATTTTACCGCCCGGCTACAGCACAATTACTCACCCGTCACCGTCACATTTTACCAAAATCTGGTGTCGGCCGTCTGCTTTTTTCCCCTGATGCTGGCAAGCCCCCCCGTAAGCTGGAATATCTCTGCCACGGGCTGGGTCGCCATCTTATTTTTGGCGCTTTTTTGCTCGGCGCTGGGGTTTCTTTTGTATAACTATGCGCTTAAAACCCTGCCCATCTCGGTGTGCAGCATTTTCATAAACCTCATACCGGTTATCACCATTGCCGTGGGTGTGCTTACCCTGGGCGAGAGTATTGGCCCCTTGCAGCTTTGCGGCGCCGGCTTGGTGCTGGCCTCGGTGGTGGCTACCTCCAAGGCGGAAGAGGCCCAGGCCAAGGCCCTGGCCCGCCGCCAAAAAAAGAAGGAGGAAGAGGCCGAGGCCTGAGCCGCCGGTTTCTCCCTTTTGCTATGGCCAGCAGCAACGATACCGCCCAAAACCATGGAGGTGCGGCGTGAAACAGCCCCTTAAAACCTTGGAAATGCCCCAGCCCTCGGGCCGGGCCGGGGATACCGAACTGCACTGGGAGCAGCAGGTGCTGGATTTGGCCGTACTGGCCGGTGAGGTACTGCTGAAAAACGGGGCCGAAATCTTCCGTGTGCAGGAGACGGTGATCCATATCCTGACGGCCTATGGCCTGCGGGAACACCACGTATATATTATTTCCAACGGCATTATTGCCAGCGTGGGCCGCGCGGGGGAGAAATCCTGCTACGCCCTGCGGCACGTTTCCAGCAGCAGCGTAAATTTGCGCCGCATTGCCGCTGTAAACGCAGTTTCGCGCGATATTGCAAAAGGGGGGCGCACCCTGGACATTGCCACCATGCGCAGCCGCATTTGCGAGTGCGCGGCCATGCCCTGCGCCCCCGCCCCTTTGCGGCTGCTTGCCTGCGGCATGGGCAGTGCCTGTTTTTGCTTTATCCTGGGGGGCAGCTTTGCCGATAGCATTGTGGCCCTGCTGGCGGGGCTTGTGTTACAGCTTTTTCTTTTTGCCAGCGCAAGGCTACACCTGAACAAATATATTGAGGTAATTTTGGGCGCCACCGTGGGCGCGCTTTGCTGCCAGCTTCTGTTTTTGCTCGGCCTTGGCACCTCTGTGGATAGCGCCGTGGTGGGGGTTATTATTCCACTGGTGCCGGGGGTTGTGTTAACCACCGGCATAAGGGATTTTTTCACCAGCGACTACCTCTCGGGCATCATCCACTTGGTGGACGCTTTTTTAACGGCCGTTAGCATCGCCGTGGGGGTGGGCGTTGTACTGATAGGCTGGAGCCTTGCCCTGGGGGTGCTGGCATGAGCATACAGTTTCTGGTTGCCCTGGTTGCCACCCTGTCTTTTGCCATACTGTTTGCCGCCCCGCCCAACCGCTACCTGCACTGTGCCGTGGGCGGCGGGCTGTGTTGGCTGGTTTACCTGCTTATCGCCCGCCAAAGCGGTAGCGGGGCCCTCGCCTCTTTTGGGGCCACCTTTGTGCTTGTGTTTTTTTCTCGCCTCACCGGCTACCTCGCAAAAACGCCCATCATCATCTTTATCACCACGGGCATCTTCCCGCTGGTGCCGGGCGCGGGCATTTACTACACCGCCTACAACCTGTTTTTGGGCCAGCTGGATATAGCTGCCCAGCGCGGGCTGGAAACGCTGGTGAGCGCGGGAACCATCACCCTGGGTATGTTGTTTGGCTATGCCCTGCCCCAAAAGTTTTTTGAAAAAATGGGCCATGGCTGTAAAAAGCTGGCCGGGCTTTTGCCCCTGCGGCCCAAAAAACAATAGCGGCCTAAAAGCCGTACCCGCCAAAAACCAAAATAGCAGGAGGTACTGAGCAAATGGGGGAACTGCGTAAATTGCCAAACATAGGGGCTGTGCTGGAAGAACAACTGCTTGCCATTGGCATTGACACGCCGCAAAAGCTGGCCGAAACCGGCAGCCGCAAGGCCTGGCTGGACATTCGTGCGGGCGACCCTTCGGCCTGATACAACCGCCTTTGCGCCCTGGAGGGCGCCATACAAAATTTGCGCTGGACGCAGCTGCCCAGCACTATAAAAGAGGAGTTAAAAATATTTTACCGCTGGGCAAAAACATAAAAACATCTATGTACTATAAAAAGAACCCCGCTTCACGCAAAGGAAGCGGGGTTTTCGATATAGCCACAGCTAAGCTAAAAAATCACAATCCCTTAGGCCGGGGGGGCGGGTGCGCTGGTAGCGGGCGGTGCGGCCCCCCCGGCCGAGGCGGCTGCCGCAGCAGCGGCGGCTTCGGCGGCAGCTTGGTCGGCGGCGGCCTGTGCGGCTGCGGCTTCCGCCGCAGCGGCAGATTCCGCCGCAGCCTGGGCTGCCGCGGCCTCGGCGGCCAGTTGCTCCCGCGTGGTTTTATCAACGCTGCTGGTTAAGCCAAGTTGCCCGGCGGGCAGCAGGCCAATATAGGTATTGCTTTTTTGCAGCAGTAGCTCTGCGCCATCTGGGCCAAACAGGCGCAGCGGCTCGGTGGGGCCACCCTTCCGCCACTGGATATTATAGCCCTGGCCCCCGTTATAGTAAAGCCCCGCCCCGCCCGTCAGGTCAAATTCCGGGAACACGCCATCGGCCTTAAGCCCGATGTTAACCCCCAGCAAAAGCACATTGCTGCGGTAAACCGGCGTACCATCCTCATCTGCCTGGGCCCCGGTATTACGCGCCATCAAATACTGGTTTAGCGTAGGGTCATAGTGAAAGGCCGCAACATAATCCTCTTTAAAATAGGCAATCACGTCGTAGGCACTCTCCCCCAGGGGCCTATCCCCCTCGGCAAAACGGAAGAACTGATTCACCTCTCCCAGGGGGTTTATTCCCACAATGCCTGCGCCCGCCATAATCAGGTTGCCATCGGTAAACCAGTTGTTCTCGTTGCGTTTATCCCCACCGGCGGCCGTTCGGCGGGCTACATCATAGCTAAAGCAGGTGGTTCCCAGGTACTCGCCGTTTACATCCTGGTAGGCCAGCACATTTAACAGGTTTTTGGCATATAAGGTGCCGCCAATGTGGGCGATAATGGCACTGGAAGGCAGCGCAAACTGCAGTAGCTGGTCGTTTACGTCCCGTACCGGGCCAACCTGCGGCACCGCGCGGGAATCTCCATACAAGGCCATCATGGTGGTGGTGCCCCGCTCATTTGGGGCCTCTATCAAAACGTCACTTGCCGCCAGCCCCCGCTGGGGCAAACTTTGCAGGTCGTTTGCAACTATAACCGCCACGGGGCGCTGGCCCTCGGCGCCGCCTTCGGCCAGTGGCTGGCCCGTAAAGGGGTTTGCAAGGCCCGCCTTGGGCAGGGGTTCCAGCGCCACTGGGGCCGCGCTCTCCCCCTCTTCGCCCGGCAGGGGAATGGTGGGGGTGAACTGGGTGGGTTGCCCCGCTGTACAGGCCGCCAAGGTGAGGCATAAAAGTGTTGCTATAAAAATGGCCAAAACTTTTTTCACCCTACCACCTCCTACCTTCGTTTGTTTTCCCAAGGGTTTTTGGGGGAAATTCTTTAAGGAAAAAAACCGGCTTTCGGCAAGGCCGAAAGCCGGTTTTGCTCACTAGTCTTCCGTCTCTTTCTCGTTCGGGTTTGCAACCCCGCTTGCCACCTCTTGGGCCGCCGTACCGTTTACCACATTGTTGTGGAAATCTTCCAGCCTCGTGTCATCCACCATGGCAACATAGGTGTTGCCGGGGTTGATGTAGTTGGTGGTCTCGGTGGTGTCGTTTACAAAAATTTGCAAAGGCTGCTGGGGAGCGCCCTTCTTCCAGCGCACCAATTCATAGTTGCCGCCGTTAAAGTAATAGCCAATGCCCGAATCATAACCCACAAACACCAGTTCCGAGTTTGTGTAGTTGTACATGATGGTGAACAAAACCAGCATGTTGTTAAAGCCAACCTGTTCGCCGTTGTTCTCGTCGATGGTGGGTTCAACCTGCCCATTTTTGGAGTTGTACTGGCTCATCATATAGCGGTTAGAAGCCGCGTCGTATTCAAACAGGCTACGGTAGCTGTCGGAATGTACCACCGCCACGCTTTGGGCGGGGCCGCCTTCCAATACGCGGGGTTCTTCGTTGTAGGGGGTAAAGGCAAAAATGGTGCTGTTGTAGGTACGTTTGTCGTCCAGCCCATTTTTCTCCACCGCCTCGGCCAGGTGCTCGCCGTCGGTGTACTCGGTGTATTCGGTGGGCATACCGGCCCTAGCAGGGTCACGCCAGGTAATGCGCAGGTTCGGCGTCATATCAAACTCGGTGTACTCCTGGTCTTTAATCATCTGCAAAACGGGCTGGTTTTGGTTGGGGCCGTCGTGCACATAGAACCCATAGGAGGGCACCAACATTTGGAAGAACTGGTCGCGCGCCGAGCGCACAGAGCCCACCTGGGGCATGGTTTTATAGTCCTCAAACACCGCCATAAAGCGGGTGATTCCGCCCTCTACGCGCATCTCGTAAACCATCTTCGCATCTGTAAGGCCCCGCGTAGGCCTGGAGCCCGCGATGTTGTTTACCATAACACCAACAACGCGCTGGCCCTCGGGGTAATCGGCGCCTTTTTCCAGGCCCGTAAGGTAAGCGGCCTCCACGGTGGGGGTTATTTCCTCCACGGCCTCGCTAGAGGCGGGAGCAGTGCTGCCCGGTGCAGGGATATGCCCTTCGGAATCGGAGGAGGCCCCGCCGCTACAGGCTGCTGCGCCTACCACCATAACGGACGCAAGTATCAAGCTTACAATCTTTTTTCTCATAGGTTACTCCCTGATTTTCCCTTTTCTTTAAAAACTTTACGCGGCGCCTCGGCGCCCTGCGCTTCAGAAACTACAGTTGTATATTGTATAATATTTTCGCCTGTTTGTAAACACCCCGCCAGCTGTAAATTGTGAAAAATGGGTCTCAAAACCCTTACAATAAAAAAATCTTTCTGCATAGTACAGAAAGATTTTTGCAGTTTTTTACATCACCGGCAAAGGGCAATACCCGCAGAGCTGAATGTACACCGGCGACTGGCTGTTGCTGAAATATTCGTCATAGTCAAAGCTGCCGCTTCCCAGGGGCAGGTCCTCCCCCTCTACCAAAGGCAGGGCCAGTGTAACCGAGGTGCCCTCGCCAAAGTTGCTCTCCAGCGCCACCGTGCCGCCCGAGGCCTGCACCGCATTTTGCACAAGGGCCAGCCCAAGGCCCAGGCCGGGGCGCTCTTCCCCCTCCATATAGGGATGGGCCGAATAATAGGGCACAAATACATGGGGCAGCGCCTCAGGGCGTATACCCATCCCTTTATCCTGCACCGTAAGCGCGGCCCAGCGGCCCACCTTGCGCAAGCTCACCTCCACATGGTTGCCCTCGCTGGTAAAGTGGATGGTATTGCGCAGCAGGTTCGCCACGGCATGGCCCAGCACGCGCTCATCGGCCTTTACGGGCAAAATATCACCCCCTAGTTCCACCCCAAAGGGAATGCCCTGCCGGGCAAAGGTATTTTTGGCCTTGTTGCACAGCTGGCCAATGAACGAGCCCATCTCTAAAGTTTTGCGGCTGCTGGGGCGGGCCTGGGTGATATTGTATATCTCCATATTATAGGCCAAGCGCAGCAGGTAGTACTCGTTTTTTTGAATGGACTCCAGGCACTCATGGCAAAATGCCTCATCGCCCTCGCGTAAATTGCAGTTCTCCAGCCGCCTGGTAAGCGCCTGCACGGCCGAAAGCATGTCGCTCACCGGTTCGCGCAGGCCGCGGCTAAAAGCGTCTACCGGGGCTTCCTCATGTGTGTGGTTGGCCACAAACAGCCCGTCGGGGTGGGGCAGCACCTCTGCACCGCCCAGCCGCAAAGCCGTTTGTAAAAGCGGTTCGCCTGTAGCTTCTTTATCTTCCGGGGGCCAGGCTGTGTCTTCCAGTAAAGCCTCCAACTGTTTTTTGTAGTATTCAGGGCTGCGGCTGGGCACGTTTAACTCCCACGCGGCATTGTTTGCCCAATAGGTGCCGTCTCTACCAAGCCAGTAGCAGGGGTAATTCACGCCTTCAAAGGCTTCATAAAACGTTTTGGTCATATCAGCTATCACTTTCCTTACTGTCTGGGAAGGGGCGCTGCCCTCCATAAAACCTACGGGTAAAAAGCCCGCGCAAATTGTCGAATTGTGTCGATATTCCATTATAGCACATCTTTTGCCCCTTGTGGCAACCTTCTGGCAGGAACCACATTTTTTGTCTCTTTTGCATTTTGCTCCGCAAAATTGGGGCAGTTGGCAGAAAATTTTGGCCGTCATTTCAAAAAAACTGGTAACTATTCAGAAACGCCATACTTCGGCTTGCAGTTTGCCATGAGTTGTTATAGAATTGTAACCAGACTACCGGAGAGTAGGCGGGTGCAAATGGCGCTGCAGCCCTTCTCTGAATAAATAGGAGGTCATACTATGGGCATTAAGGTTGGTATTAATGGGTTTGGGCGCATCGGGCGTTTGGTGTTCCGCGCGGGGCTTAAAAACCCAAACATTGAGTTTGTTGGCATCAACGACCCCTTTATGACGGCGGATTACTGCGCATACATGCTCAAGTACGACACCGTACACGGCCGCTACCAGGGCGAAGTAAAGCACACCGAAAATGCCATTGTGGTGGATGGCCGTGAAATTCCCTTCTTTGCCGAAAAGAACCCGGCGGACATTCCCTGGGGAGAAAATAATGCGGAATATGTGGTGGACGCCACCGGCATCTTCTACACCAAGGAAAAAGCACAAGCCCATTTGGATGCGGGCGCCAAAAAGGTGGTATACACCGGCCCTTCCAAAGATGACACCCCCATGTTTGTTTGCGGGGTAAACCTAAACGCTTACACCCCGGATATGAACTTTGTTTCCAACGCCTCTTGCACCACCAACTGCCTAGCGCCGCTTGCCAAGGTAATCAACGATACCTTTGGCATTGAAAGCGGCCTGATGACCACCGTTCACGCCACCACCGGCACCCAAAAAACCGTGGACTCCCCCTCGAATAAGGACTGGCGGGGCGGCCGTGCAGCGGCGGGCAACATCATTCCCTCGTCCACCGGCGCTGCCAAGGCCGTGGGTAAGGTCATTCCCGAACTAAACGGTAAACTAACCGGTATGTCCTTCCGCGTGCCCACCTTGGACGTGAGCGTGGTAGACCTGACCGTAAACCTGAAAAAACCCGCCAGCTATGCCGAAATTTGCGCGGCCATCAAAAAAGCCAGCGAAGGCGAACTAAAGGGCATTTTGGGCTATACCGATGAAGAGGTTGTCTCCAGTGATTTTGTGGGCTGCGCCCTCACCTCTATTTTTGATGAGAAGGCCGGCATTGCCCTTACCGATACCTTTGTAAAACTGGTAAGCTGGTACGATAACGAGTGGGGCTACTCGAACAAGGTGCTCAGCCTCATTGAGCATATGGACCGTGTGAAGTAGCTTATCTGCTTCGTATAATCACTGTTTTCTCCTTTCTATTTGGCGGGGCGGAAGTTTGTTTCACCTCTGCCGCAATAGCGGATAGGGCATAGGGAACCACTCCTTTTCACAGGCGTTCACCGCTGTGGAAGGGAGTTTTTTGTTCTTTTGCGTCAGTCCCTGCAAAATGTAAGGGCTTACCGGGTGGCCTCGCCCGGTTATAGCCGCAACACCCTGCGGGGCCTCCCTATTTCTACTTATTTAATAGGAATTAGCTGTATGCCTTGCCCCTTGGGTGTATTTATAGTATGCCGAAAAGGGGTGTGAGCCATGTGTTAACCATACTAAAATTGTATGAAATAGAGTTATAGCATTTGAACAAATGCTGCAGCTACCCTTTCATTCGGCCAGGCTGTTCCTTCTATACTCGCGCGGGCTAAGGCCGTAATAGTGGTGAAACACCTTGGAAAAACTGAGGGGGTCCTCATAGCCCACGGCGGCGGCAATATCCCCCACCCGGCGTTTTGTGGTTTTTAATAGGTCTGCGGCCGTTTCCATCCTGTATTGAATGAGGTACTGCTGGGGCGAGAGCTTGAGCTGCTGTTTAAACAGGGTAAACAGATAGCAGCGGCTTACCCCTACGTGGGCGGCCACATCGGCCACCGTGGCCGTGTGATAGTGGCACTGGATATACCGCAGCGCCCGGCCCACATGTCCTGCGGGGGAGCCGCCCTCTTGCCAGGTCTCTGCGCTTTGCACCAATAGCGAGAGGATGGCGTACAGGCCGCCCATCCGGCGCAGTTCATGCGCGTGGGTAAGGTTGGGGGTATCCAAAATTTCCCGCACTAGGCGGGCATACTCCTCCGTCGGCGCGCCCGCTTTACGGGTGTATACATCGGCGGCAAAACCGGCTTGCTGCAAATACGCAAAGGCTTTGCTGCCGCTAAACGCCACCCACACATAGTGCCAGGGGTCGGCTGTGTCGGCCTGGTAGTGGTTTTCTTTCCCCTGCGGAACCACAAAGATATCCCCCGGCCCCAGGCGCTGGGCTTTCCCCTCCACGCGGAATACGCCCCTGCCCTTTAAAATGATATGCAGATGATATTCTTTGCGCAGCGCGTCAAAAAAGTGGCCGGGTTCGCACACTTCCTCCCCCGCGTAGCGAAGGTACAAATACGGGTTGCTGCCCGTCAGGTTGTGCAGGCCTCTATAGCCCGCATAGGCATAATACCCCACCCTGGGAATGCGCTCCTGCTCGCCCTCCTGCTGGTTCATACAAGTTGCCCCCCGGTGTTTGCGGCCTGCCGCCACACGCTGGGCGGCTGGCCATAATGGCTTTTAAACACCTTTGAAAAGGTGAATGGGTCGGCATATCCCACCTTGCAGGCCACCTGCCGCAGCGATAAACTGCCGTTTTGCAGCAGTTCGGCGGCCTTTTCCAGGCGGTATCGCACCAGATACTCCTGGGGGGAGAGGCCGGTTTCTTTTTTAAACACCACTGTCAGGTAGCTTCGGTTCACCCCCAGGTATTTGGCAAGGTCGGTAATTTTGATGTTCGCGTAATGATAGGCGATATACTCCTTTGCGGTATCCACATACACTTCACGTGAGTAATCGTAGCCCGTAGCACCGGCGCCGCGCTCCATATGCTGGGCCGCCACCATGGTAGAAAGCAGCCCATACAAAAAGCTGGTACGGGCCAATTGCTCGGCCGGTGTGGCGCCGGCAAGCCGCATGCCCGCCTCAATTAAGGCGCAGTATGTCTCGGGCGCTGCGTTGCTATGCCGCACCGGTTCACTTTGGCTAAAACCCGCATAACCCAAGTAGGCCTCGGCGTGTTCCCCGCCAAAGCACACCCAGGCGCAGCGCCAAGGGGCCGTTTTATCCGGCCGCCAATGGGGGCGGCACCCCCGGCATAAAAACACAATATCTCCCTCGTCCAGAGTGTAACGCCGCCCCTCCACCTCCAGCGCCCCTTTGCCCGCCACCAAAAAGCACAGGGCATAATACGGCAGTGGCGCAGGGCCGCAAAGCTGCCTGGGCAGGTTGTTCCCGGCCCCGCACTCTATCAAAAACAGCTCCTCACTGCAGGCCCTTCCCTCGGCCCCCCCTTTGGGGAGGGGGGCGTATTCTATTGGGTGCATGTCTTCTCCTCCGCTTCCCATGTCTTAATGTTTGCGCAGTGTAAAATATATGGTTAAATGTTATACAATGCTTATCTATTTACAGGCTTACTATATCACGCCGCCAGCTGTGGCGCAATTGGGGCGGCATGGTTGATGGAGCAAACGCCGGGAAGATGCTCACTATTTTAAAGTATACATGTTATTTAATGCCTTATTTGACAAATGTAACAAAGAGTTAGAACAATTTTTGGCAATAGGTGGCATTTTGCCATGGAGAATAGAACATAAAACCATTTAACATTATGACATGCCGTTCTATAATGCTGCTTAAGGCCCAAAGGCCCGCCCATAACTTGCACAGGTGCGGCAAGCTTTTTGGCCGAGTCCCTAATCCGTAAGAAACAGAAGAGTTTAGGAGGATGTTATGAAAAAGGTAGCAGCATGGATGATGGCATTGGCGCTTGTGTTTGCCCTTGCCGCTTGTGGGGGCACAGCTTCCAGTGCGGCCAGCGGCAGCACTGCCGGCACGGCAGCGGCCTCTCCCGCAGGGGAGAGCGCGCCCAGCGAAGCCTCTGCGGCGGGCGGCAGCCTGCGGGTGGCCCTGTGGGATAAAAACCAGGAGGTGGCCATAACCCCCATTCTAAAAGCCTGGGGCGAAGAAAACGGCGTTGATATCAGCGTGGAGGTAACCCCCTGGTCTCAGTACTGGACCATGCTGGAGGCCGCCGCCACCAGTGGGGAGATGCCCGACGTTTTTTGGATGCATAGCAACCAAATTCGCCGCTACGCCCAGGGCGAAATGCTGATGGATTTGACCGACAAACTCTCCGCCAGCAGCACCGTGGATATGGCCCAGTTCCCTGAGGACATCAGCGCCATTTTTAACATTGACGGCAAACAGTACGGCGTGCCCAAAGACATGGACACCGTGGCCCTTTGGTACAACAAAACCATGTTTGATGAGGCCGGGGTGGAGTACCCCACTGCCGATTGGACCTGGGACGACCTGAAATCGGCCGCCCAAAAACTGACCAAAGACGATGGTAGCCAGTACGGCTTTGTGGCCAGTGCCGAGGACAACCAGGCCCAGTACTACAACTTCATCTATCAAAACGGCGGCTACGTGATTAACGACGAAAAAACCGAGGGTGGCTGGACCGACCCAAAAACCGTAGAGGCCATGGAGTTCTTCACAAGCTTTGTGGAGGAAGGCCTCTCGCCCGACGCCGTAACCACCGCCGAAAACACCGTGGCCTCCCTTTTGGAGACCGGCACGGTTGCCATGGGCTACCAGGCCTCGTACATGATGGGAGAACTGGGAGAAAACGACTATATTGTAGAAAACTTTGACTGCCAGGTTTTGCCCGCCGGCCCCGACGGCACCCGCGCAACCGTTTACAACGGCCTTGCGTGGAGCGCCGCCGCCAACACCAAAAACCCCGACGCCGCCTGGGCCCTGCTGGAATACCTGGGCAGCGAGGATGCACAGGTAAAAATGGGCGAGGCCGTCATCTGCAATATTTCGGCCCACGCAGCCGGGCAGGCCGCCTGGGGCAAAAGCGACCCCCGCTTCAACCTGCAGGCCTACATTGACCAGGTGCAGTACGGCGTGCCCTACCCCAGCAGCCTGAACACCGTTGTGTGGGACAGCACAAACAAAGAGAAAACCGCCGAGATGCTCACCCTTGCCCGCCCCGTGGCTGAAATTTGCCAGGAGATTCAGGACAGCATGAACCAGGCGCTGGCCGAAGAACAAACCTAATTATCTACCCCGCCCTAATACAAACCACCCCGCCCGCCATAATTCCATTTTATGGCGGGCGGCCATTCCTAAGACCATACCGCACAAAGAAGCGTGGGCGAAGCGCCGAGCAGATTTGCTTGGCAGATTTC
>CAZKBM010000030.1:0-32192 GCA_964550985.1 uncultured Oscillospiraceae bacterium | reverse complement strand
GGTGGATAAACCCGAGGGCTTTACCTCGTTTGACGTGGTGGCCAAGCTGCGGGGTATCTGCCGCATTAAAAAAATAGGCCACGCCGGCACCCTGGACCCAATGGCAACCGGGGTGCTGCCGGTTTTTATAGGCCCCGCCGTAAAAGCGGTGGATTTGCAGCCCCAGCAGGATAAAGCCTACCTTGCGGCTGTACGTTTGGGCCTTGCCACAACCACGGGGGATATCACGGGAGAAGCCCTGGAAACCGGCCACACGGAAGTGGGTGAGGATGCGTTTAAAGTCGCCCTGGCGGGTTTTTTAGGCCCCCAGCAACAGTTGCCGCCCATGTATTCGGCCGTGAAGGTGAACGGCAAACCCCTGTACCGCTACGCCAGAGAGGGCAAAACCGCCCCCCGCAAACCCCGCAGCGTTACCTTTTACCAGTTGCAGTGTACCGGCCAAACCCCAGAGGGGGACTGGCTGATACAGGTGCACTGCTCAAAGGGCACCTACATACGCACCCTGGCCGAAGAACTGGGCAAAAAGCTTGGCACCTGCGCTGCGCTGAGCGCGCTGCGCCGCACGGCGGCGGGCGTTTTTACCGAAAAAGAGGCCCATAGCCTGGCCGCCATACAAACGGCACGGGACGAAGGCGTTTTAGAAAGCCTGCTTGTGCCCGTGCAGCGGGTGTTTGCCGAACTTGGGGAAATTGAAATAAACCCGGAGGCCCAGCG
This sequence comes from uncultured Oscillospiraceae bacterium, assembly GCA_964550985.1. Classification (GTDB taxonomy): domain Bacteria; phylum Bacillota; class Clostridia; order Oscillospirales; family Ruminococcaceae; genus JAAYCI01. The sequence continues at coordinate 31,478 of CAZKBM010000030.1, read as the reverse complement.
GCGGCTTTTACATGGCGCGGCCGTGTATGGGGTAAGGGGCGAAGCGGGCCCCTGCCGCCTCGTGGGCCCCGCGGGTTTTTTGGGGCTGGGGCTACTATTGGAAGACGGCAGCCTGAAAGCCGAAAAGTTGTTTGTGGAGCGTGAAGGATAATGCAAATCATCCGGCAGTTGGGCGCTGCACCCAAAACCGGCACAGCCCTAGCCCTGGGATATTTTGACGGGCTGCATAAAGGGCATGTAGAGGTGATACAGGCGGCTGTAGAGGCCGCGCGTGCGGGGGGGCTTGCCCCTGCGGTATTTACCTTTACCCGCGGGCAGGCTGCGGATGGCGAAAAAAAACGGATACAGACCGAGGCCCAAAAGCACCAGGTGCTACAGGAACTTGGGGTGGAGTTTTGCTTTGAGCCCCCGTTTGAAAGCTTTCAAAACCTTTCCCCCGAGGCGTTTTTTACCCGGTATATCCAGGGCTGGTTTGGGGCAAAAGCCCTTTTCTGTGGCGAAAATTTTAGCTTTGGCGCAAAGCGCGCGGGCAATACCGGCCAGCTAAGCGCCTTTTGCAGGCAAAACGGCCTGCGCTTACGGGTGCTGCGCCTGGCTACCTACAAGGGTGCGCCCGTCAGCTCCAGCCGTATCCGAGGCACCCTTGCCATGGGCGATATCCCCGACGTGAACGCCATGCTGGGGCGGCCCTATGAAATTTGCTTTCCCGTGCAGCGGGGCCAGGGCCTTGGGCGCGCTTATGGCTTTCCCACCATCAACCAAATTTTCCCGCCGGAAATGCAGCCCCCAAAACCCGGTGTTTATATCACCAGCAGCTTTTTGGAGGGGGCCTGGCTGCCCAGCGCCACCGGTTACGGAAGCCGCCCCACCGTGGGCGGGGAGGCCCCCACCTGTGAAACCTTCATTCCCCATTTCCAAGGGAACCTGTATGGCGCGGAGGTGCGGGTGCGTTTTTATGAACACCTGTGCGAGGTGCGTCCCTTTGCCTCCCCCGAAGAGCTGGCCGTGGCCGTACAGGGCTGGGCACGGCAAAGCGAAGAATATTTTGCCGGGGCTGCGCCCATAGGCGGGCCGTAAAACCGTAAAAATTTTGTGGTTTTTCCGCCCAAACCTTGAAACACAGAGGGTTTTATGGTATAGTTACACTCGTACCTTTGCGCAGCAGCGGGCTTGTTCCTCAAAAGGCACACTTCACCTCTGCCGGGCAAATGGCGAATATTATGAAATTTTGAGGAGAGTACCCATGCAGTCAAAACAGGAAATTATGAAAGAGTACGCCGTGCACGAGGGAGACACCGGCTCGCCCGAAGTACAAATTGCACTGCTTACAAACCGCATCAACCACCTTACCCAGCACAGCAAAGAAAACCCGAAGGACCACCATTCCAACCGTGGGCTTTTAAAAATGGTAGGCCAGCGCCGCAACCTGCTGAAATACCTGCAAAATAAGGATGTAGAGCGCTACCGCAGCCTGATTTCCCGGCTGGGCCTGCGTAAATAGTTGTACCCTTCCTGGAAGCGGCGCGCTATGCGCGTGCGCTTTCGGGTTTTTTATTATTGGCAAACCCAAAACCCAAGTGGCGGCGAAGAACTTAGCAATGAATGGAGCTTTTTGGCTAAGGTTCGGGCAAAAAAGCTGCGTTGATTGCTAACCTTCTTCGCCTTCCCAAAAGGCCCTAGGGCCATTCGCAGCAAGTTCACTAACTGTAGCGCATAAATACGGGCTAAACCAGGCGCTGCACAACAGTTTCCAGCAAAAGCTTGCCGTGCAAACTTTTGAGAAGCTGTAAAAGAATGGAGGAACGAAGATTGAGTGAAATGATGAGCGCCATGAGCAAAAAGGCCACCTTCCCAAACTACAAGGTATTTAAAACCGAACTGGCCGGCCGTCCCCTGGTGGTGGAAACCGGTAAGATGGGGGGGCTTTCCAACGGCAGTTGCTTTATCCGCTATGGCGAAACCTGCCTGTTTTGTAATGCCACCATGAGTGACCGCCCGCGCGAGGGGATTGACTTTTTCCCCCTCAGTGTAGATTTTGAAGAAAAACTCTACGCTGTGGGCCGTATTCCCGGCTCCTTTATGCGCCGCGAGGGCCGCCCGGGCGAAAAAGCTATCCTCACCAGCCGGGTGATTGACCGCCAAATTCGCCCGCTTTTCCCAAAAGATATGCGCAACGACGTGGCCGTTGTGATGACCGTAATGAGTGTGGACCAGGACTGCAGCCCCGAAGTGGCCGGTATGATTGGCACCTCTATTGCGCTGTCTATCTCCGACATTCCCTGGAAGGGGCCCATTGCGGGCGTGATGATGGGCCTTGTGGACGGCCAAATTGTGGTAAACCCCAACGAGGAACAGCGTGAAACGGGCGATTTGGCCCTCACCGTCTCGGCCTCGCGCGATAAAATTGTGATGATTGAGGCGGGCGCCAACCAGGTGGACGAAACCACCATGATGCAGGCCATCCGCACCGCCCACGCGGAGATTCAAAAGCTGATTCAGTTTATCGATAGCATTGTGGCTGAAATTGGCAAGGAAAAAATTGAATTTCCCTCGATGCACCTGGACGATGACCTGTTCAACGAGGTGAAAACCACCTACCTGGACCGTTTTAAACAGGCGATGGACACAGACGACAAAAATGTGCGCGATGAGCGCCTTGTGCCCATACAGAACGAACTGACCGAAAAATATGCCGATGAGTGGGGCGAAGCAGTTGTGGACGCCCTGATGTACAAGATGCAAAAAGTGGTGGTGCGCCGCTGGCTGCTGGACGACGGCAAGCGCGTAGATGGGCGTGGTATCGATGAAATTCGCCCATTGGGCGCCGAGGTGGGCATTCTGCCCCGCGCACACGGCAGCGGCATGTTTACCCGCGGGCAAACCCAGGCGCTTACCGTGGCTACCCTTTCCACCATGCGCGACGCCCAAATTATTGACGATATCTCCACCGAAGAGCACAAGCGTTACATGCACCACTACAACTTCCCGCCCTTTTCGGTGGGCGAGGCCCGCGCCCCGCGTTCCCCCGGCCGCCGCGAAATTGGCCACGGCGCACTGGCCGAGCGCGCCCTTATGCCCGTGCTGCCCACCATCGAGGAATTTCCCTACTCCATGCGCCTCGTCTCCGAGGTGCTCTCCTCCAACGGTTCCACCAGCCAAGCGGCCATCTGTGGTTCCACCCTGGCCCTTATGGATGCCGGCGTGCCCATCAAAGAACCCGTCGCAGGCATCTCCTGCGGCCTCATCACCGAGGGTGAGCGCTGGATGACTATGCTGGATATTCAGGGTGTTGAGGACTTCCACGGTGATATGGATTTCAAGGTGGGTGGTACGCGCAACGGCATCACCGCCATTCAAATGGATATCAAGGTGGACGGCCTGACCTTTGAGGTGGTGGAGCAGGCGCTGGAAAAATGCCGCAAAGCCAGGTTGTATATCTTGGATGAGATCATGCTGCCGGCCATTGCCACCCCGCGTGAAGAACTCTCCAAATACGCCCCCAAAATGCTTTCTATCACCATTGACGTGGATAAAATTCGCGATGTGATTGGCAAGGGCGGCAAGGTGATTCAAGAGATTTCCGCCACAAACAACTGCAAAATTGATGTGGAAGAGGATGGCCATGTGTATGTGTCGGCCATCGATATTGAAGATGCCCGCCGTGCCTTGCACACCATTAAAACCATAGTGGAAGACCCCGAAATTGGGGGAATTTACAAGGGTAAAGTAACCCGCTTGATGAATTTTGGCGCCTTTGTGGAAATTGCCCCCGGCAAAGAGGGCCTTGTGCATATCTCCAAGCTGGATAACAAGCGTGTGGAGCGTGTAGAGGACGTGGTGGCCGTGGGCGACGAGTTACTTGTAAAGGTGACGGAAATTGACCAGCAGGGCCGCATCAACCTTTCGCGCAAGGATGCGCTGGCGGATTTGGCCGCAAAACAGAACGGTTAGAGCAGATTAACAAAACATAGATATAGCGAACGCAGGCAGAAACGGTGCAGGGCAAGGCGGAGGAATGAGCAATACTGTATGTATTGCGATTGACGACAACGCAGCCATTCGCCGTTTCTGCCAAGAGCAGCATATCTCATGTTATGTTAATTTGCTCTAATAGCAGGTAATCATCCGGCGGGCGGCGCAGTTTTATGCGCCGCCCGCTTTTTTGCTAAAATGTAAAATAAAACGGGCAGGTTGCTGCGTCTCTTCCGCCTCTCCTCTTACAAACTGCAAAGCCCAGGTATTCCCCTTTTCCCCTGTCTTTTTCTTGCTTAAGGTGATACAATAACCTTGTGAATCGTTTGAGAAAGGAACAAGCTTGCATTGGAACTGAGTATATTTGAAGTGCTGGGCCCGGTTATGATAGGCCCTTCTTCCAGCCATACGGCCGGGGCAGCGCGTTTGGGCCGTGTGGCCGCCATTATTGCCAAAAAAGAGTTCGATGTCGTCTCCTTTGGCCTGTCCGGCTCGTTTGCCAAAACCGGCAAGGCCCATGGTACTTACAAGGCCCTTTTGGCCGGGGCACTGGGTTTTCAAACCGACGACGTCCGCCTCCGAGACTCTTTTGCAGAGGCGGACAAGCGCAACATTCGGGTGGAATTTCACGAGGAGGATCTTGAGGACATCCACGAGAATGCGGTGCATATCCGCTTTTACCACACCGATGGCAGCCAAAGTGACATCTTTGGCGCTTCGGTGGGGGGCGGGCGTATCAGCATACGGCGGATAGGGGAGTTGGAGACGGAAATTACGGCCACAAACCCCACGCTGGTGGTGTATTACCAGGATATGCCCGGCTGCGTGAGTAAAATTAGCCGGGTATTGGCAAAGCAGGAGATTAATATTGCGGTGATGCGCGTCTCCCGCACGGTAAAGGGCGGATTTGCCACAGCGGTCATCGAGGCGGACGAATCCTTCCCGAAAGATGTGGTGGATGCCGTTTGGAATGTAAAGCATGTGTCGGAGGTGATGGTGGTAGATGTACCGGAGTTTTGAGGAACTGTTTTGCCAGGCGGAGGAAGCAGAACTGCCGCTTTGGCGCGTGATATTGGAAAATGAGATGCTGGTTTCGGGCAAGACGAAAGAGGAAGTTTTTGCCGTGCTGGAGGGCCGCTGGGAGGTGATGAGCGCCGCCGCAGTGCGCGGCCTGCACGAGGCCTTACAGCAGGAGAGCAGCATTGCAGAAGAGGGCCTTGCCGTAAAACAGGAGATTTACAGCAAAACCCATAGCATTACCGGGCAGGGCATTAACCACATGATGGCCATGGCCTTTTCGGCAAGTGAGGTCAATGCCTCTATGGGCCGGGTGTGCGCCGCGCCCACGGCGGGCTCTTCGGGGGTGCTGCCTGCGGTGCTGCTTAGTGTAATTGAGGGAACCAGCACCAGCACCCAGCAGTTGCTGGAGGCGCTGCTTGTGGCCGGGGGTGTGGGGGCCATTATTACCCGCAACGCTACCGTGGCCGGGGCCGAAGGCGGATGTCAGGCCGAATGCGGCGCGGCTGCCGCCATGGCTGCCGCCGCGGTTGTAACCCTGGCCGATGGCTCCCCCCGCATGGTGGGCGAGGCGGTGTCCATCGCATTTATGAACTGCATGGGCCTGGTGTGTGACCCCGTGGCCGGGCAGGTGCAGGTGCCATGCTATTACCGCAATGCCTCCCAGGCGGTAAACGCCGTTATCAGCGCCGATATGGCCATGGCAGGGCAAAAAGCCGCCATCCCCCCCGATGAAGTGGTAGAGGCGATGTACAAAACGGGCAAACGCATGGCCCCAGAGCTGCGCGAAACCGCATTGGGCGGGCTGGCCGCCACCCCCACGGCTATGAAGTATACCCGCCAGATGCAAGAGGCCGAGGTGTACCACAAAGGGGAGAAAGTGAAGCAATAGGGCCTTGCCAAGCAGAAAACAGGAAAAAAACTACAAAAAACCACCGCCGCCCCTTTATAGGGCGGCGGTAGGAGTGATAACTAAAACACGTTACAATGAACACATACTATTGCTATGCAAAACTTGACTTATGAAAGAATGGAATTTTGCTACAGCGTTAAAACAAACTTTGGGTTCATTGCGAGACAACACACCTTCATCTATAATGAACTTATTGCCTTTTGGAAAGCTTCTCGCAAATTACACTTTACCAAATAGGGGGCGTACAATATCCAGTGCGGTGAATTTGTGGGCGGTATGTCGCCTCTTTACCTGCCGCTGGGCAATGTACAGGTAAAACAGTTACTGGCCAACATCCCCAAAACGCATGGGGTAAGCCCACCGGCCTTTCGCGGTTGTAACCGCAGGCCCTTTACCAATACGCCACTTCCCATTGGTTGTAAGGGAATTAAAACCAATTTAAACCTTCTTAAGCTTAGTAAGTTGCGGTGTTGTCTCAATATTGTACTTTAAAAATGTACTGTAGAATCATTTACTATATAGTGTAGGGCACGTTCAACAAAAACCTGTTTTTCAAGGGCGTTTAAAACCTTCCACCGTATACCCATGGACTTTCGCGCTATTACTGCGCCTTTTTCCCGTGTTACAGTGTTGCCATAAAGCCGTTTGAAAAACCTCTCACCGCCGGCCTTGCCACCGGCTCTGTTTCAGTTGGCAGAACGAAAACCCAAATACGCTTCCATGTTTTACCGGCTGTAAACTCGTTGTTGCACTTTTTTGGCATTTTTAGGTGGAAGGGGAGACTCATGACTGACGCATCAATCATCCAAACCCTACTACCAGCCCGTGCGGGAGTTTTATTTTTTTACCGGATGCTCGATTTCCATAACTGGAATGAAGGTTAAGCGACGGATGGGTTTATCGGTTCTGCCCCAACTGAACAGGTTCTTCTAGTTGGCACATTGGAATCACCCCTTTCCTTTTGATGTCATCATCATACCACAGGCATGTGGCACTGTCTATTGGCAAACTGCACGGAGTTTTCGGGTAAAATTATACAAAATAATCAAATTATGAATGAATTATGTATAAATAGTGTATAATGTGGCAATATAATAAAGCTACAAAATCAGCTTGACGCCAAAGGGGGAAACCCTCATAATATAGGCGAAACCGAGGTGAGTATGCTTGATTGATGTAAGGGATGGGATGATTGTGCTACACACCGCCCACACCAGCCTGGTGCTGGGTACGGGGCGTGACGGCCTGCTGGAAAACCTTTATTACGGCTCTAAAATAGATACAGTTCAGCTTTTGCCGCTTGCCATTAAGGCAGAGGGTGGCTATGGCATGGATGTGGTGCGGCAGGAGGGGATGACAGCCCTCTCCAGCCTTTGCCTGGAGCTTTCGCCTGTGCAGCGGGGAGACTACCGCCGCGGCGCGCTTTTGGCCGAGATGCCACATGGCGGCCTCTGCGCCGATTTTTGCTACCGCACTGCGGGCGTGGGCAAAAACCCCGCCCCCTGCGGGGGTATGCCGGCGGCAAAAGGCGGGGATGAGGTTCTCACGGTTTCATTCAGTGAACCTTCGGGCTTACAGGTAGAACTGTTTTATACTATATATATAAAGGCCGATGTCATCACCCGGCGGATGCGTGTGACAAATGTGGGAGATAAACCCCTGCGTTTACGGCGCGCACTTAGTTTGCAACTGGATTTTCCGCGCAGCGACTTTGAACTTTTTACCCTGCAGGGAGCCTGGGCGCGTGAGGCCCAGTTATGCAAGCAGAGCATTGGTCCAGGCGTCTTTTTGTTCGGCAACAACACGGGCTCTTCGGGCAACCGCTGCAACCCCTTTTTCTTTTTGGCCGAAAAAGGCGCGGGGGAGGAGTATGGCGGGGTGTATGGTTTTAACCTCGTCTATTCAGGCAACCACGAAGCCAGTGTGGAGGTGGATCAGCAGGGGAAAACCCGTGTGATGCAGGGCATCAGCTGTGATGGTTTTGCCTGGCCGCTTGCCCCCGGTGAAGACTTTTTAACACCCGAAGCGGTTATGACCTACTCGGCAGACGGCCACACGGGTATGAGCCACAATATGCACCACTTTGTAAAAAACCATATTTTGCCCAAGTACTGGCAAAATCGCCCAAGGCCGGTGCTGGTAAATAACTGGGAGGGCACCTATTTTAGCTTTAACGAAACCAAGCTGCTGGGCATGGCCAAAGTGGCAGCAAAACTTGGGGTAGAGCTGTTTGTGCTGGACGATGGTTGGTTCGGTGCCCGTAACAGCGATCGTGCGGGTCTTGGTGATTATGAGGTGAACCGCAAAAAAATTCCCTCAGGCCTTGCGGGGCTGGCGCGTAAGCTGAAAGCCCTGGGCCTGGATTTTGGCCTTTGGTTTGAGCCTGAAATGGTGAACGCGGATTCACAGCTGTACAAAGCCCACCCCGACTGGGTTATAAAAACCCCAGGCTATGAGCCCGCCCAGGGGCGCAACCAATACGTGCTGGATTTATGCCGCACCGAGGTGCGGGATTATATTGTGCAGTCCATGGGCAAAGTGCTGGATTCCGCCCCCATCTCCTACGTAAAGTGGGACATGAACCGGTACATATCCGACGCTTGGTCATCTGAACTTACGGAACAAGGGGGATTTTTCCATCGCTATATTCTGGGGCTGTATGATCTGCTGGCCCGCCTGTGTACCGCCCGGCCACAAATTTTGTTCGAGGGCTGCGCCTCGGGTGGAAATCGCTTCGACCTGGGCATGTTGTGCTACATGCCTCAAATTTGGGCCAGCGATGACACCGATGCCCATGAGCGACAAAAAATACAAACCGGGTTAAGCTATGGCTACCCACCCTGTACCATGGGCTGCCATGTATCGGCGGTGCCCAACCACCAAACCCTGCGCAGCACCCCGCTGGAAAGCCGTTTTAACACCGCCGCCTTTGGCCTGCTTGGGTACGAGCTGGATATGCGCCTGTTGAACAGTGAGGAACGCGCCGATGTTGCAGCGCAGATTGCCTTTTATAAAAAGCACCGCGGCCTTTTCCAATATGGCACGTTCTACCGCCTGCTAAACCCCTTTGAAAACGATGCCTGCCGCTGGATGGTGCTCTCGAAAGACAAAAAACAGGCCATAGTGGGAGATTTTCTGGGTCTGCTGCGCCCCAACGCCACTATGCCCCCCATGAAGTTGCGCGCGCTGTTGCCAAAAACAAACTACCGGGTGGCGGTGCGCCAGCAAAAAATTAACCTAAAAACCTTTGGCGGCCTGCTGAACTATGTGCTGCCGGTGCACCTGAACCCAGAGGGCGCACTGGTTCATGCCGCCAGCCGCCTGTACCGCCTGCCGGCCGAAAAAGAAGCTTACACCGCCAGCGGGCTGCTGTTGTGCAAGGCGGGGCTACAACGGATGCAGGCGTTTTCGGGGGCGGGCTACAGTGAATACATGCGCTTTGTTAGCGATTTTGCCAGCCGTTTGTATCTAGTAGAGGCCCAAGGGACAACACCGCCCCCAGCTGCGGATTGACTTTTACAGCATTTTCACAAACTGTAGCGCATAAATGCGAGAAAAAGCAGGCGCTGTATAACAGTTTCTACTCTGTATAAGAGTTTCTTACAAAAAGCTGCTGCACAGCTTTTTGAGAAACTGTAATAGGCCACCCGAAAAGAAAATACATAGAAGCCCCAAAAGTGTTCCAAAATCCAAACAACACCAAAAGCGCTGCCACCCGGTCAATGGGCGGCAGCGCTTTTTTCATCGGCATTCACGTTGAACCAAAACTTTTGCGCGGCAAGGGGCAACTACATGTCAACAGCCTCATCCTTCATGTTGGCAAAACAGTCGCTGCAATATACGGGGCGGTCCTCACGGGGCTTAAAGGGCACTTTGGCCTCTTTGCCGCACTGGGCGCAAACGGCCGTGTGCATTTCGCGGCCCGCCCGCCCCGAGGCTTTGCGCGCATCACGGCAGGATTTGCAGCGCTGGGGCTCGTTTTCAAAGCCACGGGTGGCGTAAAATTCTTGTTCGCCCGCAGTAAAAACGAATTCCTGGCCACAGTCTTTACATACTAAGGTTTTGTCTTCGTACATGGTGATTTCTCCTCTGGAGTGTTTTATTGCCCAAGGAAGGATTTTAACCGTCACCTTTGGCTGCTTGACCAACGCTCTGTATTAAGCTACCGGGGCATGTTTTATAAAAATAAACAGATATTTGATTTTTTGTTTTGAATTGAGGTTCCAGCACAGGGCAGGGCTTTCAGCGCAACTTATCACGGGCCCTGCGCAGGGCGTTCTCCACGCTTTTTTCACCCCTTCCGGTGCGGGCGGCAATTTCCGCCCCGCTAAACCCGTTCATCCGCAGCCGCAACACCCGTCTTTCAAAAGGCGAAAGGTTTGTGCGCGCCTTTTCCAGGGTCAACTTCACCTGTTCACTGGCTATGGCCTGTTCCTCGGGGCCGGGTACACTTTGGGTTTCGCTTAAAGGTACGCTTTGGTTCAGTGGCTGGTGTTTTTTTCGCCCAGCGGCCTTTTGCGCGCTGGATATGGCGTTGCCCACACAAACGGCGGCATAACTGTAAAAGGAAGTTTCCCCTTCCGTTCGATAGTGCTCTATTGCGGCAAAAAGGCCAATCAAGCCCTCCTGCACGGCGTCGTCAAAATCCAGCCCGGGCCGTACAGCACGCCTGGCCAGCCGCCGTATCAGCGGCATGGTATGGGCAATTACCGCGGCCAAGGCCTGTTCGTTGCCACCTTTGGCCGCCTGAATCTCCTGAATGCCTAGGGTCTCTCTCATCCGCTTTGCAGAACCTCATGTGCAAAAAAATGCTCTCTTGTGACAGGCAATGTGACTTACTTCTCCTTAAATCTCCTTCATTGTACAGGAGAAGGCAGGGAAAAGTCAACAGAAAATAAAGAAAAATTTTCAAACTATCGCATAATTCCTAGTAAAGCACAGCAAAATGGCGAAGATGCCTTGGCCAGCAGGGCCGCTTTTGGGTATATCACACAAAAGGGAAGCGCAAGCCAAAGCAAATATTTGGTTGTTATTTTGCGTAATTGTGCTATAATTGTAATAAATCACAAGTCATAATCAAAAACCATAAAATAGCGCATTGAATGGCCAAAGCGACAGAAAGGAACCACAAATGGACAATATTTTTGCGCCAAAAAACAGCCACAACCATTTTAGCTGGGGCAGTTTAGGTGATATTAAAATGGGTAGGGGAGACCTGGGCGAGGAGATGCCGGTACTGGTTTACCGCCTGATGCAGTTTACCATGTTGGATATTATGAGCCAGGACATGGGGGAGGCAAAAGCGAACGAATATTTCCGCAAAGCGGGGCACTTGGCCGGTATGGAGTTTGCCAAAAATACGCTGGACTTAAAGTTGGATTTTGACAGTTTTGTGCCCGCCTTGCAAAAGGCGCTAAAGGATTTAAAAATTGGTATTCTACGCATGGAGAAATTTGACGCAGAAACAGGGGATATTATCTTGACGGTGGGGGAGGATTTAGATTGCAGCGGCCTGCCCATTACCGAAGAGGTGGTGTGTGTGTACGATGAGGGCTTTATTGCGGGCATTTTAGAGGCCTACTCCGGTAGGGCTTACCTTGTGCACGAAGTGGACTGTTGGGCCAATGGCGCGCGTTTTTGCCGTTTTGAGGGCAAGGCACAAAAGTAACAACCCGAAACGGGGATGAGGAAGGGCCATGGACAAGAATGCGCAGGTGATGTTCCAGTATCTGCGGGAGGTAATTTATTCGCCAGATAGTGCCAGCTTAGACCTGGAGGCGCTGGAGGATGACTTCAAAGAATTGGGCAAGGGCCTTGTGTATTTTGGTAGCTGTATTGCCGAAGTGCAAAGCTTTACCGCGGCGCTCTCCAAGGGGAATGTGAGTGTGGAGCCCCCAAGCCGGGGAAATGAACTGGCAGCCCCCCTCAAGGCCCTGCACGCCTCGCTTGTACACCTTACCTGGCAAACCCAACAGGTGGCCAAAGGCGATTACAAGCAGCGTGTGGATTTTATGGGCGAGTTTGCCGAGGCGTTTAACCTGATGATACAACAGCTGGATGAACGCCAGCAGGCCCTCATCAATACCATTCACGCCGAAAAACAGCAGGTGCGCCAACTGGAAACCTATGCTTATAAAGATGCCCTGACAGGTATTTATAACCGTTTTTACGGTTTGCAATGCCTGGAGGATTGGACCCAGGAAAAAAGAGAGTTCTGCCTTTGCTTTGTTGATATAGATAACCTGAAATATGTAAACGATACCTTTGGCCACCCCGAAGGGGATCGCTATATCATACAAACTGCCGATGCTATGGAAGATTTTTCAAAAGAGGCAATTCTTTGCCGCCTGGGGGGCGATGAGTTTATGATTTTGGCGCCCGGGCTCTCTTTTTTACAGATGGAGCAGGGAATAGAGGGTATCCGCAGCCAAATCATGGCTCAAAAAGGCTGGAAGTACATCCGCAGTATCAGCTATGGAATTGTGGAAGCCGATGCGGACAGTACCCTGCGAGTGAGTGATTTGCTCGGCATTGCCGACGAACGGATGTACGAGTATAAGCGTGCCCATAAGGAAGAGCGAAATGTGGCAATCGAAACGGCAAACGCCGCTCCGGGCGCTCTGCCCCAGGGGAAATAAGCGCTGTGGGCTAGAGAGATAAATGAAAAAACTGCGGAAAAGGCCCGGCCTTTTCCGCAGTTTTTTGGCGCTATTGAGGGTTCGCCCCCGGGAACTTTATGTGATGCATTGCAGGAAATGGCCTACCTTTGGGGCGGCGTTTTGGCTGTAGCGCATTGCCCGGCATGTGAACATCCATTACAACCGGCGCAGCTACCGCCACAACCACCCCCTTTTTTGCGGCGGCGAAAAATGAAAAATACTGCGGCAGTAAATAAGAGTATTACAAAAAACAAAATAGACATATCAATAATAGACATATATAAAATCCTCTCACATTATTAAAGTAACTGTAAAAATTTGCTATAAAATAATAGACGCCACTTGGTAGCAGAGGAAGGCCACAACCCAGGCAACCAGGCATTGCCCCACCACCACACCGGCGGCCTGCACGCCGCTGCCCAGTTCCCGCTTAACGGTGGCCACGGCGGCCACACAGGGGGTGTATAAAAGGGTAAAAACCAAAAAGCTGAATGCGGCCGCAGGGCTAAACAGCCCCCCCAGGCTAAGCGGCAAAGCTTCCATGGTGGTTCCGGCCAAAACTGCCAGGGTGCTTACAACGGCCTCCTTGGCCATAAAACCGGCAATAAGCGCCACGGCCGCCTGCCAAAAGCCAAAACCCAGCGGCAAAAATACCGGGGCAATAAAACGGGCAAGTTGCGCCAAGATGCTGCTTTCGCTACTGGCCACGGGGTTAAACCGAAGGTCAAAACTCTGCAAAAACCAGATGACAATGGAGGCGATAAAGATGACGGTGAAGGCCCGCTGTAAAAAATCACGGGCTTTGTCCCACAGCAGCATTCCAACGGTTTTTAGGCTGGGCAGCCGGTAGTTGGGAAGTTCCATTACAAAGGGTACGGGCTTGCCGCTAAAATAGGGCAAGCGCTTAAACAGCAAAGCAATGAGAATGCCGGTTAAAATGCCGATGAGGTAGAGAAGCATCATAACCAGTGGGGCGTATTTTGGAAAAAACGCGGCCGTAAACGCCGCATAGATGGGCAGCTTGGCCGAACAGCTCATAAATGGGGTAAGCAACAGGGTAAGCTTGCGGTCGCGCTCGCTGCTTAAGGTTCGGGTGGACATGGCGGCGGGTACGGTACAGCCAAAACCCACCAGCATGGGCACAATGCTGCGGCCCGAAAGCCCAAGCTTGCGCAGGGGTTTATCCATTACAAATGCCACCCGCGCCATATAGCCAGAATCCTCCAGCAAGGAGAGAAAGAAAAACAGGGTGACGATAACGGGAATGAAGCTGAGCACGGTGCCCACGCCGGTGATGATGCCACCGGTGATAAGGCTTTGGATGACAGGATTGACCTGCCAGACGGCCAGGGCTGAGGCCACCAGGGCGTTTAGCGCGTCTACCCCCCTGCCAAGCAAATCGCTTAAAGGGCTGCCTATCACCCCAAAGGTGAGCCAGAAAACCAAAAGCATCACCCCCAAAAAGATGGGGTAGGCTAAAAATTTATGGGTCAGCAGGCGGTCGGCCGCAATGCTGCGCGCACGTTCTCGGCTTTTTCCACTCTTAATAACCGTTTCCTGCACCACCTGCTCAATAAAAGCGTAGCGCATATCTGCCAAAGCGGCTTCACGGTCGGTGCCCAGTTCTTCCTCCATCTCCAAAACCATGTGCTCCACCGTCTCCCGCTCATTGGGTGAAAGGTGCAGCGCTTCGGCCATGGGGCCATCCCCCTCCACAAGCTTTGTGGCGGCAAAGCGTTTGGGTACGCCAATCTCGTCGGCGTGGTCCTCCACAAGGTGGGCCACCCCGTGGATGCAGCGGTGTACCGGCCCGGCGCAAAAGTCCTCCACTGCGGGCCGTTGTTTTGTGCGGGCCGTCTCTATGGCGGTGTCTATCAGTTCGTGAATACCCTCGTTTCTTGAGGCGGAAATGGGCACTACGGGAACACCCATCCGGGCCGAAAGGCCTGCCACATCCACGGTGTTCCCATTGGCGCGCATCTCATCCATCATGTTCAGGGCCAAAACCATGGGGATGCCAAGTTCCAACAGTTGCAGGCTGAGGTAGAGGTTTCTCTCAATATTGGTTGCATCTACGATGTTAATGACACAATCTGATTTATCATCAATTAAAAAATCACGTGTAACAATTTCTTCTTTAGTATAAGGTGATAAAGAATATATGCCAGGTAAATCTACCACTGTAGCATATCTGTGGCCACGTATTTCGCCAGCTTTTCGTTCCACTGTTACACCGGGGAAGTTGCCCACATGCTGGTTAGAACCGGTAAGCTGGTTGAAAAGGGTGGTTTTGCCGCTGTTTTGGTTGCCTGCCAGGGCAAAGGTAAGGCGCCGCTCGCTCATGGTCTTTCCCCCTCAGTTGCCAGCAGCCGTATGTTGCAGGCGTCCTCTTTGCGCAAGGTAAGGGAGTAGCCCCGAAGTTCCAGCTCCACAGGGTCGCCCATGGGGGCCACTTTGTGCAATGTTACAAGGGTGCCTGGCGTTAGGCCCATGTCCAGCAGCCGGCGGCGTAAAACGCCCTCGCCGCCCACCGTTTCAATGCGCGCACTGGCCCCAAGGGGCAATTTGTCCAGCGTCATACAAGCGCCTCCGTAATTCTCTGGATGTTCACATAAAATTTGCCAATATCCAATAGATGTCCAAATATAATGCGAAATGCACTCGCTATTGCCACCCATTGCTTTTACAGCAAATGAACAAGCTGTAGCGCATAAATACAGGAAAAAGCAGACACTGCCTAACAGTTTCTACTCTGTATAAGAGTTTCTTACAAAAAACTGCTGCACAGCTTTTTGAGAAACTGTAATAAGCACATTGCTTTACAAGCAACGTAAGGGGCTTTTGCCGCCCAACAAGGGAAGGTAGCCACAAAAGTTTCCCTTTGGCAAAAGCGGGTTTACCCAGTGGCAAAGCAATTAGTTACCCGTGGCTTACTCTTGTATTATAGCACAGCTTTCAGGCGTATTCAACACCTGTGTTCCATTTGCCACACCCCTTGCTGCTTGAATGCGGTGTGTTCTTGACATTGGGAGGGCACACTTTATAATGGTTTATAAGCTGTAAGGGCGTAAACAAATCGGCAGGCATTCACAGTCACCACGCAGATTCAGCCATAAAAACCATGAACTTTGAGGGAAATTTGAGGGAAAGATGAATAAACCACTGGAGCATGTAGCTGAGGCCATTGGGCAAACCCCAATGGTTCACCTTTCACGCATTACCCAAAAGCACCAGGTGAAAGGCAATATTTTTGCCAAACTGGAATACCTGAACCCTGGTTTCAGCAAAAAGGACCGTGTTGCCCTGCAGATGATAACGGAGGCGGAGGCGAGCGGCCAGTTAAAACCCGGCCAGGCGGTTGTGGAATTAACCAGTGGGAATACCGGCACGGGTTTGGCCATCGTATGCGCTTGCAAGGGGTATAAATTTATTGCCTGTATGTCTAAAGGTAACTCTATGGAGCGCGCCCGCATGATGAAGGCCCTAGGGGCGGAGCTTGTGCTGGTGGACCAAATGCCCGGCTCTTGCCGCGGGCAGGTTACGGGCGAGGATTTGGCGCTGGTAGAAAAACGTGCCGAGAAAATTGTAAAAGAGAGAGGCGCCTTCCGTGCCGACCAATTTAAGCTGCAAGCCTGTGTGGCCGCCCACGAGGAATACACCGCCCAGGAGATATGGCAACAAACTGAGGGTGATATCGACGTATTTTTGGATTTTGTGGGGAGTGGCAGCACCTTTGCGGGCTGCGCCAAAGGTTTAAAAAGTCATAAAAACGAGATTCGCTGCTATGTGGTAGAGCCTGAAACCGCGGCGGTTTACGCCGGAAAGCCCGTCACAAACCAAAGCCATAAAATACAGGGTGGCGGCTATTCCATGAACCTGCCACTGCTGGATACATCCCTCATCGATGGTTACGTGCAGGTTTCAGATGTTGAAGCCGCAGAGATGGCGCGGGAATTGGCCCGCCTGGAGGGGGCTTTTGTGGGTTTTTCCTCCGGGGCCAACGTTGCGGCGGCTTTAAAGCTTCTTTCGGGCGCCGAAAAAGGCAAGAATATTGTGTTAACCCTCAATGACAGCGGGCTGAAATACCTGAGTACCGACCTATATGAGGCGTTATAACAGGTCTCCCTGAAAACATATGTGCTAAGAGCCCAGTGTGCTGTAGGCACACAATCATTTTAGCGGGTTTTGCAGCAGCCTTGCGTATGGTTTTTGGGTGTGCTACACTACAAGTACAACTAGGGTGTGTTCGATAATTAACCCAACTCGTCATTTTGCCAAATTTTGCGTCTTTTGTGCTTGTTGTCCTTGCCGGGCTGCAAAAAAATATTCCGCAGAACAATACGGTTCTGAGTGTTGTTTTAGCAAATTTGTGAATATACCCGCCGAAAAAGTGTGATAGCTGCACTATTATGGCGTGGTATTGGCGTTCGCGGCCAATTACTGGGAAAGAAGGCGGTAGCGTGACCACCATCAGTGTTTGTATGATTGTAAAAAACGAGGAAAAAGTGCTGCAGAGGTGCCTGGATTCTTTAAAAGACCTGTACGATGAACTGATTATTGTGGATACGGGTTCAAGTGATGGCACAAAGGCCGTTGCACAGAAATACACGGCAAAGGTGTATGACTTCCCCTGGGGGAACGATTTTTCGGCGGCGCGCAATTTTGCGTGCGAGAAAGCCGAGTGTGAGTATGTGTATACGGCCGATGCGGATGAGGTGATGGATGAGGAAAACCGCCTGCGCTTTTTGCAGTTAAAACAGGCGCTGCTGCCTGAAGTGGAAGTGGTGGAGATGGCCTATGCAAACCAGCTTTCCCACAATACAACCTCCAATTTTGATGTGGAATATCGCCCAAAGCTGTTTAGGCGCTTGCGGCATTTTGCCTTTGTAGATCCCATCCACGAAGTGTTGCGTACCGACCCCGTGGTCTACCGCAGCAATGTGGTCATCCGCCACTGCCCCACGGGTGACCACAGCAGCCGGGACCTTGCCATTTTTGCCGATATGGTGGCAAGGGGGAAGGTGTTTTCGGCCCGGCTGGAGATGATGTACGCACGGGAATTGATGATTGTGGGAAAACATGCCGATTTCCAGGCGGCCCGCCCCTACTTTGACCGTGTGCGTAACGACCCCTCAAAGCCCAACGAGGTTTTGCGCCGGGCAGCCTGTATCTTATCCTGGTATGCGGCGCTGGAGAAGAATGGGGAACTTTTGCTGCGCTATGCCGCGCCCGAATTGGTGGGCCAGCCCCCCGCAGAAATTTGCTGTGCGCTGGGGAATTACTACCTTACCCAAGACGACGAACAACAGGCGGCCGATTGGTACGCGGCGGCCTTATCGGGCGCACAGCCGGAACTGATTGCCACCGCGGTGGGCAGTGTGCCGCTGCTGGGCCTGGCCGAGTGCTTTAAAAGGGCTGGTGATACCGAACGTGCCGCCTATTACCGCGAAAAGGCTGAAAATTGGAGCCCCGAAGAATTGAACCCCGAAGGGGATAAAAGCTAGAGAGTTTTGGCACCCTCTAAGGGGTGAGGTCCCCTTGACCTTTTCCCGTTTCTATGGCAAAGCAATAAACGTATCAATGTTATAATAACACAAGTGGGGTAAGGGTACGCCAGACGTGCCTTTACCCTTTATCATTCTATAGATGCAAAGGAACAATATGTTAAAATATCTGCTGTTAACTATCTTGGCGTTTTTGGGCCTGGGGCTCATCCTGTATCTTGTAAACCCTTTTGCGCCGCTATTGTTGCTGGGTTCTTTAATTATTCAGCTTCCAATCGTATATTTTATTGCCAAGCATTCTTACGGTGGGGCATATGCGCAGCGGGTGCAAGCCCGCAAGGAACAATTTGAACAGGATGGAGATACCGCACACTGGCTTGCAAAAGAGGAGCAGGAGGTGGCAAGCTTTGGCTACAAACTGCTTTCCCCAAAGGCCAAAACAAAAAATGCCCTGCTGCGGGCCCGGCTTTTGTCCCAGCTGAACCGCAATGAGGAAGCACAGCGCATCTGGCGGCTGATTGACCCCGAACTGCTGGAAGGGGAAGACCGAAAAGAGTATGAGTCTCTCTCGGTAAAAATGTGAATCCAGCTTACTTTATTTAAGTGACAGTATATGTGACCATACATGACAAATTGCGTGTCCATACATATAAAAGTAATTTGTGACACAAAAGCTTGCTGTGCAACCTTTTGAGAAGCTATAATAAAATGTGAAAAACATAAAACACATCCCTGTATTCACAATGAATACGGGGATGTGTTTTATAATCGTGACTATTTTGCCAAAATATCTGAAATGGCATTGCTAAAGGCGACGGGGTCTTGAACGGGCAAACCCTCGATGAGAAGGGCTTGATTGTAAAGAATGTCGCTGTACGTTTTCAGTAGCTCTTTATCATTGTTATACAGGTTTTGCAATTTATCAAACAGGGGATGAGAGACGTTAACCTCTAGTATTTTGGTGCTTTCCACCTTTTGGTCGGTGGGCATACTATTCAGCACCTTTTCCATCTCCAGCGAGAGCCCCCCCTCGGCGGTGATGATGACAGGGTGGCTTTTTAGCCGGCCGCTGGCTTTTACACCACTCACCTTACCGTCCAGGCTCTCTTTCATAAAGGCAAACAGATCCTTGTTCTCTTCATTCTGCTTTTCAATTTCTTCCTTTTCTGTCTCTGTTTCCAGGCCAAGGTCATCGCCGGAGATATTTCGAAATTCCTTTTCATCATATTGACGCAAAATACCCAAGGTAAATTCATCTACGTCGTCGGTTAACAGCAAAATATCAAAGCCCTTGTCCCGCACCCGTTCGGCCTGGGGTAGTTTTACCAGCCGCTCGGTGCTATCGCCTGCAGCGTAGTAGATATATTTCTGCTCTTCGGGCATGGCTTTCCGGTATTCTTCCAAGGTGACCAATTTTCCCTCTTTGGCCGAGTGGAAAAGCAGCAAGTCCTTCAGGTTTTCGGCCTCGGCCCCAAAACCTTGGTAGGCCCCCACCTTGAGCTGTAGGCCAAAATTCTTAAAGAATTTTTCATACTCTTCCCGTTCATTCTTTAGCCAGGCACTCAGTTCCGTGCGTATCTTCTTTTCCAGCGAGCTGCGTATGAGTTTGAGCTGCCTGTCGTGCTGCAACATTTCGCGGCTGATGTTCAAGCTGAGGTCCTGGCTATCCACCAGCCCGCGCACAAAGCTGAAATGGTCGGGCAAAAGGTCGGCGCATTTTTCCATAATCATAACGCCCGAGGCAAAAAGTTGCAGACCTTTTTCGTATTCTTTGCTATAATAGTTGTAAGGGGTGCGCGATGGAATAAACAGCAGGGCGTTGTATGTGGCCGTACCCTCTGTTTTGCTCAAAATCACCTTTGCGGGGTCCTCAAAATCGCCAAATTTATCCTTGTAAAAACCGTCGTACTCCTCTTTACTCACTTCGTTTTTGCTGCGCTTCCACAGGGGCACCATGCTGTTCAGGGTTTTGAGGGTCACAACCTCTTCATAGTCGTTTTCGCTGCCCTCTTTTTTGCGGGTTTCGTGCAGGTTCATCTCTATGGGGTAACGGATATAGTCGGAGTATTTTTCCACAAGCCGCTGTAGGCGAAACTCCTCCAAAAACTCGCTGTAGTTTTCGTCCTCGCTATCCTCTTTCAGCACCAGGATAATATCGGTGCCCACCTCATCGCGCTGCGCCTCTTTAATGGTATAGCCCTCGGCGCCCTGGCTCTCCCAGCGGTAGGCGGTATCGGCCCCAAACGCCCGGCTGATAACCGTTACCTTGGAGGCGACCATAAAGGCGGAGTAGAACCCCACCCCAAACTGGCCAATGATGTCAATCCCCTCGGCGCCGCCATTTTCTTTACGGAAGGCAAGGCTGCCACTGGAGGCGATGACGCCGAGGTTCCCTTCCAGGCTCTCCTTATCCATGCCAATGCCGTTGTCGCTCAGCGTAAGGGTGCGCGCTTCGCGGTTGGGGCTGATGCGAATGGCAAAGTCCTCGCGCTTTTTTAAAACGCTGTCGTCGGTTAATGAGAGGAAGTACAGCTTATCAATGGCGTCCGACGCGTTGCTGATGAGTTCCCGCAGGAAAATTTCCTTGTGCGTATAGATGCTGTTGATCATCAGGTCCAACAGCCGTTTTGATTCTGCCTTGAATTGTTTCATCTTTGTAGGCCTCCTGAAAAGATGGTGTATTAGCAGTCGATGTTATAGAGTGCTAAGAACAGTTTACACTTTTTTACTGCGTTGTGCAAGAGGCCGGAGAAGATTTTTGTTTTTGCCGTAATAAGTATGGTTGCGCTTTTGTAGAAACCCTTTTGGGGCTGCAAAATATTTGGGGGATACCCCCGATAAATTACAGGAGGCCATTGCATGAAAGTTTTATTTGTAAACGGAAGCCCACACAGGGAGGGCACTACCTTCACCGCCCTTTCTGAAATGGCGGGCGCCCTGCGCGAAGAGGGAATGGAGTGTGAATTTGTACAGCTGGGCACAGGGGCTGTGCACGGCTGCATTGCCTGCCGTAAGTGCGCGGGGGTGGGGCGCTGTGTATTCAATGATGACGCCGCCAACGAGATTATTGATAAGATGCAAGATGCCGACGGCCTGGTTGTGGGAAGCCCGGTTTACTACGCCGGGCCCAATGGCGCCCTATGCGCCGTATTAGACCGTGCATTTTTCGCAGCCTCGGCTAATTTTGCACACAAACCGGCCGCCGCCGTGGCTGTGTGCCGGCGCGGGGGCAATTCGGCCACTTTGGATAGGCTGAACAAATACTTTACCATCTGCCAGATGCCCATGGTTTCTTCGCGCTATTGGAACATGGCCTATGGCATGAACGCGCAGGAGGTGCTAAAGGATGAAGAGGGGATGAATACCCTACGCGCGTTGGGGCGCAACATGGCGTATTTGCTGCGCAGCCTGCACGCGGGCGGTATAAACCCGCCCGTGCACGAGCCCAAACAGGTGACAAATTTTATACGGTAATGGCCTTTTCCGGTTTCATACTACAGTTTTTTACCCTTTGGGCAGCGCATAGAGTTCCCCTGAAAACGCTGTGTTACAGCATTTCACAAAAAGGGCCCCACCCAAGCTTTTACAAAACTGTAACCATCCACTCGGCCTTGCAGCCACGCCACGGCAGCGTTTTGTGGCGTGGGGGTGGCGAATGTGTGAAAAATTGACAAGAACCATTTGTGCCACCCCCCTTTCGTATGGTATGGTAGAAGATACAAACATTGGAGTGGGGAGTGGAACTATATGAAAGAGCGTTCGGCCTTTTCAGGGCGTATCGGTTTTGTGCTGGCTGCGGCCAGTTCGGCTGTGGGCCTTGGCAATATCTGGCGTTTTCCGTATCTTGCGGCCAAGTACGGGGGCGGCCTTTTCCTAATTGTATATGTGGTATTGGTCATCACATTTGGCTTTTCGCTTATGGTGGCAGAGGTGGCGCTGGGGCGCAAAACCGGCCTGAGCGTAATTGGGGCCTATAAAAAACTGAATAAGCGCTGGGCGCCGGTGGGCTTACTGGCGGCCATCATCCCGGCCATCATCCTGCCGTATTACGGTGTAATTGGCGGCTGGGTTACCAAATACCTCGCCGTGTACATCGGTGGGGCCGGGGCCAGCGCCGCCGCCGACGATTATTTTACCGGTT
Organism: uncultured Oscillospiraceae bacterium; assembly: GCA_964550985.1. Classification (GTDB taxonomy): domain Bacteria; phylum Bacillota; class Clostridia; order Oscillospirales; family Ruminococcaceae; genus JAAYCI01. The sequence goes on along the minus strand of CAZKBM010000030.1, from coordinate 9,272 downwards.
TTATCAGCAGCACGGCCTCGCCTCTGCTGTGGCTCTTCCTCTTTTTATTGGTCACCTTTGTGGTGGTACTGTTTGGGGTAAAAAAGGGCATAGAGACGGCCAGTAAATTTTTAATGCCCATTTTAATTGCCCTTGTGGTGGGTATTACCATCTACTGCCTTACCCTGCCGGGCATTTGGCAGGGTGTGGCCTATTATGTCATACCAGATTTTTCCCATTTCTCGCTGGGCTTTGCGGTGGAACTGCTGTTGGCGGCCATGGGGCAGATGTTCTTTTCCATGTCCCTCTCCATGGGCATCATGGTAACCTATGGCTCCTACCTGCGTAAAGACAACGACATTGAGGGCTCGGTGAAAAATATTGAGTGGTTCGATACCGGCATCGCCGTTTTGGCGGGCCTGCTCATTGTTCCCACGGCGTTTTTGTTTTTTGGCGGGGATGCTTCTAAAATTAAGGCGGGTCCCTCGCTGATGTTTATCACCATGCCAAAAGTGTTTGACAGCATGGGCGGCGCGGGGGATATCATCGGCCTGCTATTCTTCCTCCTGGTACTGTTTGCCGCCCTCACCTCGGCCATATCCTTAATGGAGACCGTGGTTTCGGTGGTGTGCGACCGCTTCGGCTTTGGGCGGCGCAAGGCCTGCGTTTTGGTCTTTCTCTACCTGCTGGTGCTGGCGGTGCCGTCCTCGCTGGGCTTTGGCATGTGGGATTTTATCCAGATTGCGGGACTGAGCATTTTGGATATTTTTGACTTTTTGAGCAACTCCATCCTTATGCCGCTGGTGGCGCTGTTAACCTGCATTTTTGTGGGCTATGTCATAAAACCCGCCGCCATAGCGGATGAGGTAAAACTCTCGGGCCAATTCAAACGGGAAAAAATCTTCACGGTGATGATACGGTATATAGCGCCGGTATTTGTGGTGGGTATCTTAATTTCTTCGATACTAAATGCTTTTGGGGTAATTACCCTATAGACAACCAGGTTTGCCAAAATGGGTGCTTCGCCGCTTATAAGCAGCGGGCAGATGTGCTTGGCAAATTTGCATTTGGCCGAAAGCGGGGCCAGGGCCCTGCAGGCAGAGGTTAGTATGAAAAAGCGACTGCCCCGGGTGGGTATGCGGATGGTGAAAACCAGTCTGGCCATTTTTGTATGCCTGGTTATCAGCATGCTTTTAAACACCCCCTCTAAGGGAATTTATATGACCATTGCGGCCCTCATCTGCATTCAGCCGGATGTGCACAGCAGCGTGAAGGTGGGCCTGTCTCGCCTTGTGGGCACCTTTGTGGGGGCCCTATTTGGGCTTGTTACCATGCTGGCCATAAGCCCTTGGCCCAATATGCCCCAGCTTGTAAAAATTTTGGTGTTTTCCCTCTTTATTTTACTTTGCATCTACACCAATATTCTGGTAAGGCACCCAGATTCCAGTGTAATTACCTGCGTTACCTATTTAAGCATTGTGCTTTCCACCTTTGCGCAGGGGGATATACTGCCTTATGCGGGCCTTCGCTTTTTTGAAACAGCTCTCGGGGTATTGGTGGCCATTGCCATCAACTTAATTCCCTCGCCCGGCGGCGGGGAGGATGCAGAGCGGGGCATAGAGGACGAGGCCTGCGGAAACGGCAAAGAACCGGGTAAATAAAAACATGGCCCCTATAGGGGCCATGGCTGCGGCATTCTGGGCAAAGTAGCCGTTTTGGGTGCATTGTTCTTTCACACAAGGTACGGCCCCACCTGTTCCTTTGGCATATCAGTTTTTATGCTTCACGTTTTGAAAAAACCGCATCAACAATGCCGTAGGCCTTGGCTTCTTCCGCCGTCATAAAATGGTCACGGTCGGTATCACGCTCTATTTCTTCTATCGTCCTTCCGGTATTTTTGGCAAGCAGGCGGTTCAGCCGCTGCTTATTTTTTTGCATATAGTCCGACATAATTTTAATATCGCTGGTTGGGCCTTTTATACCCCCGGTTATAGCGGGCTGATGGATCATAATTTCGGCATTGGGTAAAGCATAGCGTTTGCCCTGGGCGCCGGCGGCCAACAAGAAAGCTCCAAAACTTGCCGCCAGCCCAATGCAGATGGTGGATACATCGCAGCCGATAAAATTCATGGTATCAAATATGGCGAACCCAGCCGTTACAGAGCCGCCCGGGCTGTTTATGTAAAGGCTGATATCCTTGCCAGGGTCTTGCCCCTCTAAAAACAACAATTGTGCCGTAATTAAATTGGCGGTTGCGTCGTTTACCTCTTCCCCCAAAAAAATAATTCTGTCCGAAAGCAGCCGTGAGTAGATGTCATAGCTTCTTTCGCCCCTGCCGGTTTGTTCCACCACATAGGGTATAATACTCATGCAGCCATACCCCTACCTTTCCCAGCGGGCTTATAAAGCATAACAAGATTGCTTTTCAGCGTATATTTGTTTATTTTTGGAATGCAGACCCCCATTTCCCGATACGCCTGCGGGGGATGCCCATACAGCTTGCGAAAGGCAAAAGTGAAGGATTGCTGTGAGCTATATTTTGCCTCATGGGCAATTTCTATGATGGGTGTATTGGTATAAACCAGTTTTTCCGCCGCCACTGTTAGCCTGCGCATTTGTATATATTGGTAGATTGTGCAGCCCACAAACTTTAAAAACTCTCTGTTTAAGTGGAATTTGGAATACCCAGCCTCTTTTGCAATGGTGTCCAAGTTCAATGGGCCGTCCAGATGGTTTTCTATATAGTCAAGGGTGCTTTGTATCATTACCATATTTTCCTTTACCATTTTTCACACTCCAATCACACCCTAGTATAACACGCTTTACCCAGGCGGTCTTACTAGAAATTGCTATCTTTATACAACCAATAAATACACGGGCCGCCTTTTTTGGGCGGCCCGTGTATTTTTATAAAATGTAAAACTATATATCTCTTTCGTCCTCCATGCTAAACGCCCATACAATGCGGTTTCGGCCCAGGTTTTTGGCCTTGTACAGGCAACGGTCGGCCAGTTTCAAAAGGTCTTTGCGGCTCATTTCTCCAGGGCGGTATTTGGCCAGGCCAAAACTGGCGGTGGTGCGTTTGGGGTTATCCTTGGTACTGTCCTCCACGGCTTGGCGAATGGTTTGTACATTTTGCAGCACCTTTTCGCCCCCAATGCCCGTGTAAAGCAGCACAAATTCCTCACCCCCCATACGGGCCAGGGCTGCGCCGGGGCTGGCTGTCTGCTGTACCAGCTGCACCACATATTTCAATTGGTCGTCTCCAACGTCATGTCCATATACATCGTTTATGCGCTTGAAAAAGTCGAGGTCGAACATACACAGGTAGATGTTGTCCAGCGGCTCGGCCGCAAGGACATCTTCCATGACATGCTCCATGTACAGCCGGTTATGGGCCCCAGTGAGGGGGTCGCGGGTAGAAAGTTCGGCCAAGATGTGGTTGGCCTTGGTCAACTCGGCCGTGCGCATTGCCACCGTTTGTTCCAAATTCTGGTTCAGCCGCTCCACATCCCGGTAACTCATGGTGTTATCATATAGGCGAATAAACAGGTGAGCCATGAAAAATACGATGTAAAGATAGGTGAAAAGCAAAAAATCGGTTTTTGAACGCAAAAGCAAAATGTCAAAAAACACCAAAAGCCCAACGTAGGTGGTTTTGCCAATTTGAAAAGCCGCGTAATATCCTTTTTCCCGTTTCCAGTAGACGACATACTGCACAAATACCAGGGCAAAGGTGATGAAATATACTGCCAGGATGATGGGAATGCCGTAGTTCTCCAAAAAGCTTAAATTTAACGGGAAAACTACGGCCAGTATGCCAAACAGGATGGGCAGGGGCAGGGTGAAGTAGCGGGGGATGACATGGTAGGGGTCGAAAAGATGCTTAGCCAAAAGCGCGCCCATCACCCCGCCCATCATCAGGAAAAATATCTGCATAGAAAGGCAAAACTCATCGCTTAGAATGAAGCCGGGGAAGATGGCCTGCATAAAATCAGAAAGATAGGGCAGGCCGAAGATAATGCGAAAAATAAGCATGGAATCGAATAAAGTAATCAGGGAGATGGCGGTGTGCTCGGGGCGCATGGCCATGAAGATGAAACCGCTTAGCAAAAGCAGCCCCAGCAGCCCCAGCACCAAGGTGGTGGTGGAGGTACTGAGGGTGTTGAGAAGGAGTACACTGCCCATGCTGCCCAGTGTAACCCAGCGTTTGTACAGCGCACTTTCGCCTGGGTTCTGGTTTACCGAGAGAAGGAGCTCATGTTCCTGGCCAGAGCTGGTATTTTGCAGGTTTACCAAAGGGAAAACCGAATCAAGTGTGTTATAAGAACCAGATGTGGAGTTGGCCCCCAGAGAGGTTTGGCGCACCCCGTTCCAGTAAACGGCAACGGGGTTTTTTAAATTGGGTAGGTATAAAACCGGAACCTGTGTGAAGCTGCCATGGATGGTAAGCCGGTAGGTGCCCATACCTTGCGCCGTTGTAAGGCTGCCAATGGGAAACAGGCTGGTTTGTGGGTTTTGCAACTCTTCGCGCTCGGCGGTTTCCCCTTCCAGGTACACGCCTGGGTAGAAATCCCACTCTCCGTTTAAAAAAATGGGGGTATCGGCCCAATTGTAGCCGCTCAGGTTGGCATTGGCTCCGCTTGCGGTAACCGTTTGCCCGGAACCGGTAAGCGAAAGGCTGAACCAGGCAATAAAAAATAATAGTACAAAGGTGATGACAATCATAACGATGGAAAAGGTACGAAGGCCCCTACTCACCAGTCGCGCTTTCACACTCTTCCACCTCACAGACTTATAGCGCATTCACATATTTTTTATCATATTTTCCCACAAAAGTAAAGGGAAATGTTTTGTGTTCCCTTTGAGGTGTTTTTACCGCTGTACAAGTGATTTGCCCATTTTATCACCCAAAGTTATGGATGGAGTATTGAGATGCCCAGCCCAAAAAGCAAAGTTGCGGCAAAAAAGCGCCCAAACCCTGCCCATAAAAAAACAGGTAGGTTTGGGCGCTGGATTCATGGCTTACATGTGTTGCGAATTATCGTTTATCATTCTTTCAAGCGCGGCGCCTCTGGGCCATTAAAATTCTATCGGATAGCATGGCAATAAATTCGCTGTTGGTGGGCTTGCCGCGGCTTGCGTGGATGGTGGAGCCAAAATAGTAATTCAGGATGTCGATATCGCCACGATCCCAGGCGACTTCAATGGCGTGACGAATGGCCCGCTCTACCCGCGAGGCGGTGGTATTGTAGGTGGCGGCAATTTCGGGGTATAGAATTTTGGTTACGGCGTTGATAAGAGAGGGGTCCTCAACGGTGCGCAGCACACTTTCGCGCAAAAAGCGGTAACCTTTAATATGGGCGGGTACACCAATTTTACGCAGCATATCCGTTACCATATCCTCTTCTTCCATCAAAATTTCTTCCATATGGCGGCTATCGCCGCCGCTGTGGCTGTTGTGTAAAATGCGGTTGGCCAGCGCCGTAACATCAAAGGGTTTTAAAAAATAGAAGGAGAAGCCGCTCTCCATCACTTCACGCTCCAAATCCTCGTTTTGAAAGGTGCCGGTGGCGTAAAATTGAATGTTGTGGTGGGGGTGCTCTTCGTCAAAACGTGCCTTAAGGCTCATGGCGTCCATTCCGGGCATAAATACATCTAAAAGTACGGCGTCGGGGTGCAGGCTTGCCAACTCTTCAAAGGCAGTGGAGCCATTGCGGGGGCAAACGGTAACTTGAATATTTTGAGCGGGTAAGGTCATTTGGCAAAGCCGGCATACTTCGGGGGACGTTTCTGTCATCAGCAAGCGCATCTTGTTTTCCATCGGGGTGTTCCTCCAGTCATATAATCAGCGTTGAGGGAATGAGAAAGCCACTGCCTGAAAAGTTGCATTAGTATAACATGAACACCGATGATACGCAATATTTCTTTATCGTTTTAGTTCTCCATTTTCCTACGATTATCGACACAGTTCGAGCGGAAACAATTTTAAAAGCTGTTGCTTTCGCGTATAGTTCCGTCAACGGCAAAATAATATCGGTCGCGGCTTAAGTTGGTTTGTCCCTTGAAAGGGAAATAATACACTTGAGTGTGCGGGCCGCTTCCGTCCTCAAAATGGCTAATGGCAAAATCAAAATCCCGCTCCGGGCCCAAAACTTCCAGCATGGTGGTAAGCACAAAGTTCTCGTATTCGGTCAGAGCGGTGTTTTCGCCGTCCTCGTAGGATTTTAAAAGGCGCTCCCCACTATCGGCCTGTGGGCGCAGCCCCTGTTGGCGGGCCAGGGTATCTGCCAGCAGATATACGCTTTCAATTTGCCCCGCGCTGGCTTTGGCGGCCGTAAGGCGCGCTGCGGATATACCGGTATAAGCGGCCCCCCCGGCAAGGCAGGCAATCACCACCCCCATACACACCAGTACAAGCAGCCAGATGCCCGTACCGGCTGTTTTTGTCTGCCCCTGTGTATCCTCCATCGGCATTCCCCCCTTCCTAATTCTATACAATTCTTTAATTACATTGTATCAAATTATGGGAAAGGTTTCAAATCAGTTGTTTTGTGCAAACTTGCGAAGAGGCTTTTGCCGGGGGAGGGGCAGTTTGCCAACCGGGGGGGCAATCGTGTATAATGGCAGGAAGGCGGGCGCGCTTTGAAGTGGCCGCCCATATGGTTTTTTGCGGTATTACGGGGTGCTGGCACCCTTTGCCAAGAAAGGGCTTTAGATGAAGCTGCGTAAGCGCTGGTTGGCCAAGCTGATGGCCGGAATAATGCTGGTGGTATTGGCGGGCGGTATGGCCTATATCATACGTGACATGCTGGCTATGCAGAACCCTGAGAGCGCCCTGCCGGTTATTAGCGTGGAGTATAACGGCAAACCCTTGCCGCCCCAACACTATATGATGGATTCCTACTCCTGGCGGTTTTTGCTGCGCACCACCGAGTGGGCCCAGCCCGACCGTACCGCTGTGAATAAGCTGGAGCCGGCCCCGGTGCTGCCCGGTGCACCGCTGGAAATCAGTTTTTCCTTTCCCTGCAAAAGCATGGTGGTAAGCCGTTCGTATGGAGATAGAAATGAGTTTGAGGAGCTTTCGGGCGCCTTGCAAACCCCCTTTACCGGCGGCACTTACCTCTACCGTGTGGAGGCGCAGTGGGGGGCTCGGGGCTCGGTGCTCTACTATATAAAGGTACGGGTATAGTATGATGGAAAACCCAAAACCTACCCTGCTTTGGCTGGCGCCCCTGTTGTTGCTTTTTGCCGCCGGTTTTGCCCTGGCCGCAAGGTGGGACCTTGCCATAGATATAGCCCTGTATGCCCCGCGCAACCCCTTTGCAGTGTGGATGGAGGCGTTTGGCTGGTTGCCCGCATTTTTGCCCACCGTTTTGCTGGCAATGCTGTGGGCAGCCGGTGGCGGTGTAGAGGGGCGGGCGCACTGGCGGCGGCCGTTGGGGTTGGTGCTAAGCGTGGGGGCTTTTGCAGGGCTGTGCTATGCCAGTTACCATTACCTGAACAAGCGCGGCTGGGCCAATGGCATGGGCGACTGGCGCAGTTGGCTTTTTTTGGCGCTGGGGCTAGGGCTGTTTTTGTGGGCCTTTTGGTGGGTACTGCACCAGGGGGAGGCAGGGCGGCGGAAGCTGTATTTTTTTGCGCTGGCTGGCAGCCTGTTCATGGCGGCAAATGTGCTTTTGGCAAACCTGCTAAAAAGCATATGGCAGCGCCCTCGTTTTGATGAAATGCTGGCCGAGGGCGGAGATTTTGCCCTATTCCAGCCCTGGTATCTGCCTTTTGGCCCGGGGGGCTCTTCCTTCCCCTCGGGGCACACGGCCAACGCCTGCGGCATTTTTATGCTGCTTGTGCTGTGTGATTTGTACCCCGCGTGGAACCGCCGCCGCAAGCTGGTGTACCTGGTTTGCTGGGTATATATCGCTCTCATGGCTTTTGCCCGCATCTCAATTGGGCGGCACTTTTTATCAGACACCCTGGCCTCGGCGGGGCTTGTGGCACTTTTGTTTTTTATTTTACGGCGCACACAGTGGTATAAGCGCAGCCTGCTACATGTGCGGGCAACACCGGCGGGGAAGGCCCCCAAAAGGAGAAAGTAGATTGGAATTTGAATTTGTGGCGCCCTGCTATTTTGGCGTTGAAGCGGCTGCTGCCTTTGATTTTAAACGCATAGGCGCAAAAAATGTGCAAATCAGCGACGGGCGCATCCACTTTTTGGGGGACGAGGAAATTTTGGCCGCCGCAAACCTGTGGAGCCGCTGCGCCGAGCGGGTGCTCATCCGCTTGGGTAGTTTTGCCGCGGGGGATTTTGACGCCCTTTTCGACGGTGTTTCCGCCATCGCTTTGGAGGATTTGATTCCCTATAACGCCAGCTTTCCTGTAAAGGGTTCCAGCCTTTCCAGCACGCTTTCCAGCGTACCTGCCTGCCAAAAAATTGTAAAAAAGGCAGTGGTGGAGCGCCTGCGCAAAGGCCATGGGGTGCAAACCCTGCCCGAGGATGGCCCCGAATACCGGCTGCGTTTTTCGATACGCAAGGACAGGGCGGAACTTTTTTTGGATACCAGCGGCGCGGGGCTGCATAAGCGTGGCTACAGGCGCACGGCGGGCGTGGCCCCACTAAAAGAAACCCTGGCCGCCGCCATGGTCGACCTTGGCCGGGTGCGGCGGGATAGCCTGGCGGAGGACCCTTTTTGTGGCAGCGGCACCCTGCTGATAGAGGCGGCCTTAAAGGCCAAAAATATAGCGCCCGGCTTACGCCGGGCTTTTGCGGCCGAGGCCTATACCTTTTTGCCCAAAGGTCTGTTTGAGAAAGCCCGTAAAATGGCGCGGGAGCAGGAAAAACCCGAGGCTACCTTTGCAGGTTTTGGCAGCGACATTGACCCTGCCATGGCGGAACTTGCGGCGGCCAACGCCCAAAAGGCCGGGGTGGGGGGCTGCTGCCATTTTACGGCAGGGGATGTGCGGCAGTATACCCCAAGAAAGGGCGTGCTGCTGTTTTGTAACCCCCCCTATGGCGAGCGAATGGTGGACGCCGCCGAGGCGGCCAGCCTTGCCAAGGCCCTGGGGGAAGGGGTGCGCCGCGGCGAGCCCAGCGGGGTTTATGTGCTTACAGCCGATGAAGAATTTGAACTGCACTATGCCCAAAAAGCCAAAAAAAGGCGCAAGGTGTATAATGGGATGATAGCCTGCCAGCTTTACATGTACTATTAGGGCAGCTTATATTAGAGCAGATTAACAGAACATAGATATAGCGAACGCAGGCAGAAACGGTGCAGGGCAAGGCGGAGGAGTGAGCA
>CAZKBM010000029.1:0-33280 GCA_964550985.1 uncultured Oscillospiraceae bacterium | reverse complement strand
GGCTGGAAGAAGAGGGAGCCGGGCTGGAAGAAGAGGGAGCCGGGCTGGAAGAAGAGGGAGCCGGGCTGGAAGAAGAGGGAGCCGGGCTGGAAGAAGAGGGAGCCGGGCTGGAAGAAGAAGGGGCAGGCGGCGCGGCCACGTTGCCGCCTGCGCTGATGTCAGCATAGCTGTATTCTTCCGCGGCGGTTTCATCGGTGCCCTTCAGGGCAGTAGCTGTAAAGCTGAATGCGCTTCCGGGCTGTGCATCGGCCTTCACCTTGTAGGTGTAGGTCACAGAGGGCGCCGCCACAATGAACCCGGCGCTGTCAGAGTTGCTGTCGCTGCAACTCACAAACTCAAGGTTGGCACTGGCTGCCACATTGCCCATCAGGGCAAAGTTGTTGGTGGCAATGGTAAAGGTAACGGTATCGCCTGCCTTGGGGCTTGCGTTATCCACGCTTACGGCGGGCTGTGCGGCGGCAGCAAAAGCTGTGGTGGCCAAAACCATGGCCAGCATCAGCACTGCCGCAACCGAACTGATTATCTTACTCTTCATTTTCATTCTGTACATCCTCCAATATAGGGTGTTGAATCATACTTTTAAATATTTTTAGCTACGAATCATCTTGGCAATTCCGGCAAAATCACGAATGCTGGGGTTGCCGGTGCCGCCGGAAATGTTGGCCGCAGCCAGGAAAGCGCCCTGCAAAGACGAAATCCCACGAATCTGCTTTGCCATCAGGGCAAAGTCCTGCACATTGGAAACACCGTCGCCGCTCAAGTCGCCGGTTACAACCAGAATTACAGTTTCAATAACGGTGCCGTTGTCATCGGTAATTGTCACGCTCATGCCGGTGCCCACGTTGCCGCTGGTTACAGGTTTGCCGTTCTTTTCCACGCCCAGTTTGTAGCCTGCGGGCACGTTGAATTTGCTCAGAAGGCTGGCCAAAGAGTTGCCGGTTTTGCTGGCGGTCAGGCCGCTCAACATGCCGTTTTCAGCTTTCAGGCCGCTGCCTTCGTTCACAATATCCTGCACGCTAATTTTCTTGCCGTTTTGCATGGCGCTGACGAAAGCCTCAACCATCTTGTTCAGTTCGGCAACCGCGTTGTCAATAGCATCCTGCTCGGTATACGCGTCTTCGGCCACAATCTTGGCAACCTCAATAGCCGCCTGCAAAGCATCCATATCGGCCTGGGTCACCCACTTCTCGTTTGCGGAAACATCTTTGCCGTCTTCGCTCACCTTTGCTGCACCGGCTTTGGCTTCGGCATTTGCAATGGCCTCGTTCAGTGCTGCAAAATCAGCGGGTTTCTTTGTACCGGCCTTGGGCTTGAAGTTGATGGTGGCAATTTGCAAAGTATCTGCCGCAGCATCCACAGCACTCTGCGAAGCATAGGCATTCTCGGCCACCTGCTTGGCATCGGCAATGGCCTGGTTAATGGTATCGATGTCGTTCTGTACCGCCCACTTGTCGGTGGTGAGAACGTCCGCGCCGTTCGTGATGCTCGGTCTCACATCTTTTACCTTGGCTTCGGCGGCGGCAAGTGCATCGTTCAAACCGCTAAAGTCTGCAGGCACCTGCTTGCCGGCCTGCGGTTTGAAGGCGGTGATGGCGGCTTGCAAATCAATGTCTGCTTTATCTACGTCGCCCTGCACGGAATAGGCATCCTCGGCCACCTTTTTGGCATCGGCAATGGCCTGCTTAAAGGTATCGATGTTGTCCTTTTTCTCCCACATTTCGGTGGTGAGAACATTGGCGCCATCCCGGCTATCTTTCACATCTTTGATTTTCGCTTCGGCGTCCGCAAGGGATTTGTTCAAAGCGCTGAAGTTCGCAGGTACAATCGTGCCGGCTTTTGGGCTGAAGGCACTGGTTGCGGCGGCCAAATTACTGTTTGCTTTGTCGATTTCAGTTTGTGTGGAATCTTCCTTCTCGGCCACCTCAATAGCGGCGGCAAGGGCCGTGTTAAGGTTGGTGAGTTTGAGCTGGGTCTCCCACTTTTCCGTGGTGAGAATGTCTTTGCCGTCATCGCTGGCCTTCACGCCGTCCACTTTTGCCTCGGCGGTTGCAATAGCCCGGTTCAAAGCGTCAAAGTTCGCCTTCACCTTGGTGCCGGCCTGCGGCTTGAAAGCGGCAATGGCCGCGTCCAAGGTCTTTTTGGCGGCGTCTATCTCGGGCTGTGTGGGCAGAGGACTAGCGCTCCTATTGGCCACAGCTTCAGCAGCAGCAATAGCCGCAGAAAAGGTTGTTTTTTCCCCTGTCTTCACCCACATAACCGTGGTGAAAATGTCTTTGCCGTCAGCGCTCTCCACCACGCCTTCTACTTTCGCTTTGGCCGCTTTAATGGCATTATCTAAACTTGTGTAGACGAGGGGCACCAGCTTGCCGGCCTGCGGGTTGAAAACAAGGGTGGCAGCCTGCATGGCGCGTGTGGCGTCGTCAATCTCAGCCTGCGTGGCATTGGGTTTTGCGGCCACCGATTTGGCATCGTTAATGGCGGTGTCAAAGACGGTTCTGTCAGCCACCCACTTTTGAGTGATGGGAATGTCTGTGCCATCGCCAGCCCTGCTCTCCACCACACCTTTCCCTTTTGCCTCGGCAGCCGCAATGGCTTCGTTCAAAGCGGTGAAGTCCGACGCCGTCATTTTACCATCTTTCGCAGTGGCCACCGCAGCGTCCAAGGCGGCGGTAAGAGCATCAATTTCGGCTTGAGTCGTCTTCGCCTCGGTAGTTATCTCAGTGTTGCCATCGCTAATCGCGGAGTCAAGCGCACCCTTTTCCGCGCTTGTCATCCACTGATCGGTGGTGAGCACGTCATTACCGTCAGTGGTGCTGGTCTTGACACGGGCTTTCAGTTCTACCGCAATGGCATAGGCAGCTTTCAGGTCGTCTCGGTTAAGAGGGTCTGCCCCCATCACCGTCATGGGCAGCGCGGCAAAAATAAGCAAAATTGCCACAAGTAGTGCTAAGGGTCTTCTGGGTTTCAATTTGGGTTTCAATTCGTAATTCCTCCTTGCCAAAATATTATTTTGTAAATACGTTAGAATTTTAGCATACTTACAAAAACGGAACCCGCTTTGCACCCGCCTCTCCTGTCACAAAGCGTACCTTTTGAGAGTGGCAAATTGCATGTATCCATTTTTAAAATAAGTTAGCAGGAACGACCCAATCACTGGAAAACCCCTTCGAAATAAAACTTTTTTAATTTTTTTCAAACTAACGCTTGCAAATTTTCAAAATAGACGATATACTATCTCACAGGATGAGCAACTTTCAAAAGGTACACTTTTTGAAAGTTGCTCATTTTTCTGTCGCCGCTCGTAAATCGTGTAAGCGCCTGTAAAATGTGGCCTGTGTCAGCCCGGTTTGCTGTAAAATATCAGCAACACCCAGGTTTCCCTGCTCCCACTGTTTTACCAGCGCGGTAAAATTGGGGGGTACATTTTTTGCCGGGCGCCCAAACTGCACCCCGCGGGCTTTTGCCGCCGCAATCCCCTCGGCCTGCCGCTTTTTGATGTTATCGCGCTCGCTGTGTGCCACAAAAGAGAGGATTTGCAGCGCCAAATCGGCGATAAAGGTTCCCATCAGGTCCTTCCCCTTGCGGGTATCCAAAAGTGGCATATCCAACACCACAATATCCACATCCCGTTCCTTGGTTAAAATACGCCACTGGTTTTGTATTTCATCGTAGTTTCTGCCCAAACGGTCGATGCTCATGACATAGAGCAGGTCGTGGGGCTTTAATTTTTGTGTAAGCGCTTTGTATGCCGGCCGCTTAAAGTTCTTACCAGATTGTCTATCAATGAAAATCTGTTTTGTGGGTATTTCCAGGGCATTCATGGCAAGCAGTTGCCTCTCTGCATTTTGGTCTGCACTCGATACTCTTACATAAGCATAATTTGCCAATAAACTACTTCCTTTCATGCATAAAACAAACCCTTCTGCCCGCCGCCTGCCATATTGCAGCGTTTTCCCTTCCGCCATTATTCCCTTCCTTATGTTTTGAGGCGGGCATTCTCACTGAAAAAAGCACCCTGCCATTTCAGCACATATGTGGGTACTTTGTAAATATCCAATCGTGTGCAAACCGGCAGGTTTCAGCGGTTTTTGTTTGTAATGTGTATTTTATAATTCTTCGGTTTCGTATGGCATTTTGAAAGATTGCAAAAATTAAAAAAGTTAAGCCCTGCCGATAGTATCTATCTATTCCCATTTTACCTCATCCATATTAGGAATAACATTGTGTACCTTCGCAGTTTTATTGGGAATATGCTAAATGCCCCAAGCGCTTGGCACGGGCCGAACGCCCCGCTTGCAGGCAAACGAAAAAAGGGCAGGGATTTCATGCGAAATACCTGCCCTTTTTTCACTTCTCTCTGCCTATTCGGCCGCCTCCAGCTTTTCGGTAAGCTCCTTTGCGGGCTGGGGCCTTGCGTAATAATAGCCCTGCACCATATCGCAGCCCAGTTCACGCAAAATCTCTATCATTTGGGCTGTTTCCACCCCTTCAGCCACCGTTTTAATGGCAAGCTGGCGGGCCATCTCAAATATGCTTTGCAGCACCGCGCGCGTCCGCTTGGTATCCACGGCGTCTACAAAAAAGCCACGGTCCATCTTCAGCACATCTACCGGCAGGTTTTTCAGCAAACTCAGCGCCGAATACCCTGTGCCAAAATCGTCAATCGATAGGGTAAAACCTGCTTCATGCAACTCGCCCAGCAAGCTTTGCAGGGCTTCCTCATTGCCCAAAATGGTATTTTCGGTCAGTTCAATCTCCAAAAGATGATGTGGCACGGCAAAACGGTCGGCAATTTCGCACAAACCCGTTACAAAATTCTTGTTTGCCAAATGCAGGCGCGAAAAGTTTACCGAGATGCAAACCGGCTTTTTGCCGGCATCCAGCCAGCTTTGCACAAGCTGGCAGGTTTTGGTAAACATATAGAAATCCAGCCGGGTAATAAATCCGTTTTTTTCAAAAATGGGGATAAATTCACCCGGAAAAACCAACTCCCCGGTATCGTCCCGCCAGCGAACCAAGGCCTCGGCCCCTGCTATTTTTTCATCCGCCAGGCGGTATTTTGCCTGTAAATATAGTAGGAACTGCCCCTCCACCAGCGCGCGCTCCATGCTGTTTTCTATCCTTTGGGTGCGCAGCAGGGCCTGCTTAATGCGGTTGTCATAGTCACAAAAGCGTATGCCGGGCGTCTCCTTCGCCATGCGGTGGGCAAAATTTACCTTCTCGTAAATTGCCCCAAGGTCGGTTTCGCCTGTCTCCAGCACGTAACGGCCATAGTTCAGGTGCAGGTCATAGGCCACAGGCAGGCGCTGGTGCACCTTTTCCTCAAATTCCCGCTGCGCCGCCATCGAGTCCTCATCTGCATAAAACCGGCGTAACAGCACAAACTCATCGGAGGCAATGCGGGCAAAACACCCCGCCTGCACCGTTTCGTTTTCCCAAATGCAGTCCGATATCAGCCGCAGTAATTCATCGCCGCTTTCCAGCCCAAAAAGTTCATTAAACAGCTTAAAACGGTCAACATCCAGCTTCCAAATTTCAAAAGTACCGCTGTCGCCCGCCAGCAGCTTGGTCGCTTCCAATTTAAATTTATTAAAATTATCCCGTCCCGTCAGGGGGTCAACATAGGCAAGGGTATCCAGCTTAGCCCGGTTTCTGCGGCCCACCACCAGCACCGCGGCCGCTATTAACAGCAGCACCAAAAATACCCCGGCCGCTATGGGATAGGCATAATGCCGCAGCACCTGCGTGGCGGTTACCCGTACTTCGGGCGCAGCCGTATTTTTCATTACAATGGCGTTTTCTTCCTCAGTGGAAATGCGCCGCAGCGTCTTATCAAAGATACTGATAAAACGCGTATCCAACTCTTTTGAAACCAGCAGGCGCACCTCCGCCGTCACATCGGCGGGCGCGCTAAATTCCAGTTCGGGCGCGACGCCAAGCGCCAGGGCTTTGTTCAGGGAAATGGAGTTTACAAGCCCCGCCTCCAGCCGGCCGCTTTCCACAGCTTCAAGCAGCACCCCGCTTGCCTCATAGGCCTCAAAGCGAAAACTGGGAAAACGCGTCTTCAGCAGGGGCTCATAGGTTTCGTACTGCTGCAAAATAGCCACCCGCCCCCCTTGGGCGAGGTTTTTGTTCACAGGGGTTGTAAAAACCAGAGGCAGGCGGAATATCACATCGGAATACTCTTCATCGGCCTCATGCTCATCATAGATACAGCCCGTAATAGCATCCACCTTGCCGCTTTCAAAATATTCACAGGCTTCGGTATAGCTGTTTACGGGTACAAAGTTTATATTCAGGCCGCTCTTTTCCTCTATCAGGCGCAAAAGGTCGGGCAGAATGCCCGTGTAGGTTTTCTCCTTTTCGTCATACCATTCCACGGCGTACAAATCAGGGGCAAAGGCCACGCGCACCTCCTGTGCGCTCTCAATAAACCAGGTCTCCTCCAGGCTAAAGGCCGGGGCGCCTATCAGGTCTTTGCCGTAATATTTTTCTTGCAGCTTTGCCGCATAATAGATATCCTGGCGGCGTATTTCCCGCATGGCGGCATCGATGGGGGCCATCAGTTCGGTATTGCCTTTTTGGGCGCCCACATAAAAGGGGAACACATCTAACTTGGCCACCATCTTTACGTCCCCATACTGGGCCGAACTCTCCAAAATATAGGTATCAATTTCCCCACTTGCCAGCGCGGCGCGTATTTCGTCTACCGTGTTATAAAAAACATAATCGGCCGAAAAACCGTTGTCACTTTTGTAGCGCTCAAACGAATCGTTTACGGTAAAGCTGCCCACCTTCATCTGGTTAAAATTGGCAAAATCATCAAAATACAGCCGCTCATCCTCGGCGCGGGCATACAGGGCCAAATAGTCAAAACCCATTTCGTACTGGCTAAAAAGTATGTCACTTTCCAGCCCTGGCTGTTTGGTTATGGGGCAAATCAGGTCAATTTCCCCACGCTGCAGCGCGTCCATATTACTTTGCCAATCTCCGGCAATATACTCAAAGCTAAACCCCGTGTGTTTTGTTATTTCGTCTAGGTAATCCGCCACATAGCCCACGGGTATTCCATTTTGTACCGTCAACCCGTAGCCCTCAATATAGCCTACACGTACATTTTTTTCTATCGCCAAAGCGGGGGCCATGCTTGCCGAAGGAGCCTGCTGGGCCAAAACCGGTAGCACAAACAAACACAAGGCAAAAGCCATGCAAAACAACGCCTTACTGCAAACGCCGAGCTTACAAAGCGCTCTTTGGCCTTTTTGCTTCAACATCTCTCTCCTTCTGCCTACCCTGCGCACGGTTTAGTTATTCTACGCCATGTTTTCTCTGGCGTCAAGTTTTTGCAGCGCCCGATATTTTAACAAAAATACGGCTATGATATGGCATATGGTGGCCAGCTCCTCGGTTTCCCGCAGGCCCGGGGTGCGCTCGTGGTCACAGTCGTCAAAGCCGATAAAGCCCACCAGTTTTCCCGCCTCAAAAATGCCAAACTGCAACATGGATTTTATCCCCTGCGGCTCCAGCACCGAGCGGTCCAGTGGGGGCAGGTCATCCAGGCGGTTCAGCACAAACTGGCCGTCGCGGTAAAAGGCCTTTGCGGCGGTTTGCACCGCCTCAATGGGCACCTTTTTAAGGCTTTGTATCTCGGGCTCAATGCCACTATTGCACCATTCAAAGGTATTGGTGGTGGTTTTTCCGTCCGGCTCGGTTTCAAAAATATAGCCCCGGCTATAATTGTAGTGTTTTGTAAGCAGCTCCAGCACCGCCTCAATAGCAGCTTTTGAATCGGCCGCCGCATAGAGGGTTTTAAAAACGTAACCCGTGCGGTTATCTTTAAAAAACTGCTGTAAATCGGTGTCTTTATCAATCTGCGTGCGGTTTCCCTCATAGCCCGCAAAGCTTTCGCCCCCATACAGGCTATAGGTGTCTTTCCCTTTGTTTTTTGCGGTATAAAGCGCAATATCCGCTTTGCGATACAGTTCTCCAAAGCTGGCCCCATCCCGTGGGTAACACGCCACCCCAATACTGGCCGAAATGGCGTACCTCACCCCAAAATCACTTGTATACACCATGCGGAAGGCCTCGCAGATGAGGGCCCCTTTTTCCCGGATGATGTTCTGGCCCGCCGTGCGCTTCATGAACACCATGAACTCATCACCGCCAGCCCGGCCCACCACATCGTCTACCCGAAAAACCGCCTTTAATTTTTCGGCAAGCTGGCAAAGTACTTTATCCCCAAAGCTGTGGCCCAGGTGGTCGTTAATGGCTTTAAAATAATCCACGTCAATTAAAAACAGCGCCCCTGTATTTTTTTGCCCATGGTCCAGCTCCAGGTAGGCGCTGGTTAAAAACTCTGCGGTGCCCTTGTTATAAAGCCCCGTCAGGGAATCTCTCTCGGCACGCTGGCGAAGGTCCAGTTGCTGGCGCTTCTCCTTGTCGATATCTTTAATGTAAGTAAAGCCCAAAATATCCCCCGAGGCCTTGTCGCGGTAAAGATGTGTTACCGCCTTCACCCAGCGGTATACCCCCTCCCCGTCCACCCGGCGGTACTCTATGGTGCTCTCGCTTTTTCCGCTTTGAAACTCGGCCACTATGTTCTCGCTTTTCGCATATTCGGCCACCATCTGTGCATCTTCGGGGCACACCAGCACATGCGCCATCTGTTCCCGCATAAAATCATAGTCGGCCACCAGTTCCCCAAAGGCCTCGCGGTATTCCTCAAACCCCGCAAGTACTTTTTTTTGGCTAAAATTTACCTCGTACGAAAAAAGCGCATCGCTTACAATGGCCTCTCTGTATTGCTGCTCACGGGAGATATCCTGCAATAGTTCGTCATTTTGTTCGCGGTAGCCCAGCAGTTCACTGGTTTTAAAGGAAAAAAACAGCACAACATACAGCCCCACCAGAATGGCCAGTGGCAGGGCAATTTGGTTTTCTAAAATAAAAAAACTATCCGATTGATGGGTATAGGCCCTGGCGTTCAGCAAAAGGTACACATTGAAGACGCTTATCCACAGGCACATGAAGAACAGTTGTTCCCCATGTTTGTTGATGACTTTTATCTTTTGGGGCGGGATACACTTCATCACCACCAAAATGGAAAGGCAGAGCAGCAGAAGCACCAGGCCCAGGCTTAGTAGCCGGTAAGCGGGCTGGGTGGCCGCATACAAAAACGATTGCCCCCCCGCCGCCGCCATAATGGCCACAATCACCGCGCGTATGCCCATAAGATGCAAAAGGCAGGCGGAACTTACAAAAAATACACGCACAGGGCTATCTTTGTGGAAGAGGGAAAACTCAAGAAACAGCGCCACAAAAAAGGCCAAATAAAACACAAAAGCCTCGCCCAACTGCAGCGCCAAACCGCCGTACAGCAAGACCGTGTTCAGTGCTGCCATGGGAAGGCGCCACCATTTATTCAGCCGCAGGTTTTCTAAAAATGTGCTCACCAGCGCAAAGGTTAGGGTGTTGTACCACAGTGCCAGCAGTACCACGCCTAGGCTACCAAGCGCTAAGGGTGCGTTTGTCATTGGGTATCCTTTCTGCGGATGGTTTTACGCGGTTTAGCGCAGGGTGCCCTCACCACTGCTATAAAACTACACCATATGCAAAGTAGCGCTTATTTTATGGTTATACGGCAAATTAAGAAACTATAATAATATACATAAAATAGCATAATTTGCAAGAAAAGTACAGGCTTCTGCCCCCGCACAAGTGGCGTTTTGTGTGGCATTTTTGGTGTGTTGTGTACTTTTTCTACGGCCATCTGCATTTACAGCATTTGAACAAATGCTGCAGGCATATTTCGCAAAAGCGGTTCCCTTTATAAAAACAGCCCCTCATTCACAGCTTTTTAAGGCTGCAAACAAGGGGCATTCCCTGTGCAGAGGGTCTTTACCTTCCCCTTCTTTTTTGCAGATGCAGAATGCGAATGGCGAAGCGGCAGGGCATTTAGGGTAGCTCGGCCCCGGTTACCACATGGCACTTTTCTTTCCCTGGCTTATAGTTAGATTTGCGAAACTCCCGTGGCGAAAGCCCATATTCGTTTTTAAAAGCGCGAAAAAAAGTTGAATAGTCGTTAAACCCACAACCTTCCCAGGCCTTGCTGATGGGCATGCCCGCCAAAATATTATTTTTTGCGGCAAGCAGACGCCTTTGTATAATATATTGGTAAACTGTGGTTCCCAGTTGTTCCTGGAACATGCTGCATATGGTGGTTTTGCTGGTAACATACTCCCCGGCAATTCTATCTAAGGTAATTTTTTCCTTCACGTGTTCATGAATGTATAAAATTACATCGCTAAGCAGTTCATGCCTCTTATCCTGGGCCGATTGGGGCTGGTCCTGATAATATAGCGCACGGGAAATTTGTACCATCAACGCCAAAACCTGGGCCTGTGCGCAAAGGTCATAGGCCAGCTTCTGGCGTTTTTCCTCCATATAGGTTTGGTGCAGGCTGGCAAATATGCCCTGCCATGTGGCCCGGTTGCAACGCAGCAGGTAGCTCTCCCGCTCTTGGCAGCAGCGAAAGCAAAAATCCGCCTCCGGGTATTTGGCAACCAAACGCTGCCACCAACTGGAATGAATCCACAGCACCATCCTGTTATACAAAATGGCCTCCTCGGTTTTGGAAAACATGGGCTGGTGCAAGGTGCTGGGGGGGAAAAGCAAAATATCCCCCTTTTGTAAAGAATAGATATGGCCTTCCACCATATAGTCGATGGAGGGTTCCCCCAAAAACATGTACACCTCATAGTGTTCATGGTAGTGGGGTGTTGCCCGGGGAAGAATTGCGCCGGTATCGCTGTGATAAAATACTTCTATGTCTTTTGAATGCATGGTTTGTCGGCTGTTGGATGGCAGGTATTCATACATTTTCTCGTTTCCCCCTCTTCTGTGCTGCCAAGGCTCCTCTTCGTTGCCATTTTGCATAGTTTTTGCTTTCATTCATACTATACATGGCATATATATTCCTACATAACCACAAGTATACTCGTTGACATTCGTTGTGGCAATACCAAACTTGGCATTTTTTGGGGTTTTTGTAAAAAATTTTTCAAAAAACTAGTAACTATTATTGCATATATATGATATTTTCGTAATATTTTCTCAAAACACCCTTCTTTCTTTTGTCATCCTGTTTTTACTTACTGCAGCCCGTTATGTCATTTTGGCAATATAATATGGCAGTTTATCCACCCTTTGTCTCCCGGCGCTTTACTGGTTATACTGAATGATGCGCTCTTTTTTTCGGGAGTTCATCTCATCCTCGCTATAAAAAAATTCCATTTTGGCCGCGTTTTTAAAATTATCCTGCACATTCTGGTAGTACTTCCGCCGGTATTGGCCGGGGGTGGTGCCATATACCTTGCTAAAACTGGAAATAAAGGCGCGGCTGTCAGAAAAACCACATTCTAAAGCAATTTCTATGATGGATAGGTCGCTGCTCGTCAGGCGTTTGTAAGCGTGGTACATCCGCACCTTTGTCAGGTGCTTTTTGTAGGTTGTGCCCATATAATCGCGGAAGATGCGGGCCAGATGTTCCCTGGAAATGCCAAAGGCCCGCACCAGGTCCTCCAAATGTAAATCTTCCGTATAGTGTTCATCTATATATCGTAAAATTTCTCGGCAGCGGCGGCGGTGTTTTTCTGAGCCAAGCAGCCGTGGGGCAAAGTCCTCCCATCTGAAACAGGAGAGTAGGAGATAGGCTATGTCACAAACCATGCTGTTCACACGGAACTGCGAGTAAGGGTCCTTGTCTCTCATAGCAAAAACATGATATAAACGCTGGCAACACCGCACCAGTTCTTCATGGTTTTCATGGGCCGCATTTAAACGAAACAGCACCAAATCTCCGTCATAGCCAAAGCGCGTAAGGAAGTGGCTGGGAAACATGATGTTGATGGCTTCACAGTTTTGCGGTGGAATTTTACAGCTATGCATATCACCACTGTTTATCAGCAGCAAATCCCCCTCTTGCACCTGTAGGCGGCTGCCGTTTATGGTATACTGCGCTGTTCCGCTTACCAGCAGGGTAAGTTCCAAGCTATCATGCCAGTGGCGGGGCACCTCGGTTATTCCGTTTTCTGAAAAAAGGTATATCCAGGCCAAGGCCCCCTCTGGCACCTTGATAATTTCGTGAAAATAAGCCATAATTTTCCACCTCCGTCTATAGTATATGCACAAAGAAGTTTTTTGGTCAATGAAAAATGACACTTTTTTGCTATAAGCGTGACGCGTTCTGTAAAGAGAAGATGCGGCGGTAACGATAGAATAAGAGAGACGAGGGGTTTTGCCATGAGGAGGCATCAAATGAAAAAACTGCGCTATTTTTGGAACAGCACCATTTTTCTATTACCCACCGTTTTAGTACTGCTTATTGTGGTGGGCATCCCTTTTTTCATCAGCTTTTACCTGGCCCTCACAAACTGGAACGGGGTCTCCTCCTCCATGGGCTTTGTAGGCCTTTCCAATTTTGTTGAAATTTTTTCCAAATCAAAATTTTTCACCTCCCTCTGGTTCACTTTACGCATCACCCTGGTCATTGTACTTTTGGTGAATGTGGGGGGCATACTGCTGGCCGAACTTCTCACCAGCGGCCTGCGGGCAAGCAAATTTTTCCGCGCCTCCTTTTACCTGCCCAACACCATGGGGGGTATTGTGGTGGGTTTTATCTGGCAGTTTATCTTTGTGCAGGGTTTTCCCGCCATTGGCAAAATAACCGGGCTTCCCTTTTTTCAGCTACAGTGGCTGGGCACCGAGGCCACCGCCTTTTGGGCGCTTGTCATCGTTTCGTTTTGGCAAAGCGTGGGCTTTGTTATGCTGGTAATGGTGGCCGCCCTAACGGGTGTCCCGCGCGATTCGATTGAGGCCGCCACCATTGATGGGGCCGGTTACTGGCGCATTTTTTTACAAATTAAACTGCCGCACTGCATGCCCTATATCTCCACCTGCCTGTTTTGGACCATCTCCCTCACCTTCAAGATGTTCGATTTAAACATGTCGCTTACCAATGGCGGGCCCTACAACTCCACCACCTCTATGTCGCAGCTCATCTACCTAGACGCCTTTGCCAACAACCGCTATGGCTTTGCCACGGCCGAGGCCCTCCTCTTCTTCCTCATCCTCTTTGCCATCACCTCGGTGCAAGGCGCCATCACCAGCCGAAGGGAGGGCTAGAAAATGGTACAGAGAAAAAACCTGTGGCTGCGCCCCATTTTTTACCTGTTCCTCTGCCTGCTGCTTGTGCTGTTTTTGGCCCCCTTTGCCATAGCGCTACTAAACAGTGTTAAACCCCTGAACGAAATTATCCTAAACCCACTGGCCCCGCCACAGCAGTTGCGTATAGAAAACTACGCAAAAGCCTGGCAAACGCTAAGCTTCCCAAAAGCCCTTGCCAACACGGCCCTTATCACCTTTGTTTCTGTGGCGCTATTGGTGCTTTTTACCTCCATGAGCAGCTACTGGATCTCCCGCCACTGCCACGGATTTATGAAGGCGCTGGAAAAAATTATCACAGGCTCGGCCCTCATCCCCTTTTCCACCATCATGCTGCCCCTCGTTCTCGTCATACGTACCATGGGGCTTATCAATACGCATACAGCGGGTATTTTCACCTATATCGGCATCGGGTTCCCCTTGGCTTACCTCATTATGCGCGGGGCTGTAAAGGCCATTCCCACCGATATGGACGAGGCCGCTACCATAGACGGCTGCAGCGCCCTGCAAACCTTTTTTCACATCATCCTGCCACTGATGAAGCCCACGGTGGCAACGGTTATCATTTCTGACGTATTTTGGGTGTGGAACGAGTTCCAAATTGCCCTGATTTTTTTGAACAGCCCCAAGCTGCAAACCATCCAGCTGGCCATACACACCATGTTTGGGCAGTTTTCCACCAAGTGGGACATCGCCCTGCCCGGCCTGCTCATCAGCATTTTACCCGTGGTTTTGGTTTTTCTGTTTTTACAGCGCTATCTGGTGGCCGGCGTTATGAGCGGTGCGGTAAAAAGTTAAGGCGGCGCCGCGCAAAGCCCCAGCTACAGCAGTACTATGTAAGCTTAGCGCCATTGGTTTTGTTGCCCGGCGAAGGCCCCCATTGCCCTTCGCTTTGCATAAAGAGAGTAAACCCACAAAACATGGAGGAGTTGGCAAAATGAAAAAAGCACTGGCAAGCATTCTTTCGGCCATTTTGGTTCTTGGCATCTTTACCGCCTGCGGGCAAACCGGCACGGCCCCCTCGGGCACAGCGGGCACAACCGGCGCCAGCACGGCGTCTTCGGCCAAAGCGGCCACGGGCGAAAAACAAAAGCTGGTTTTGTACAACAACAAAATTGAAATTACCGACGCCTTGGGCCGCATGGCCACAGCCTACAACCAAAGCCATGAAAACACCGAACTGGTGGTGGATACCACCGGCAGCGACGACTACGCCACCGCTTTAAAAACCCGCTTTACCGGCGGGGAGGAGCCCGATATCTTTGTACTTACCGGCACCGAACAGATGATGCTGTGGATGGAGTATTTGGAGGATTTAAGCGGCGAGGCCTGGGTGGCCGACATGGTGGATATTGCAAAACCCGATATCACCTATGAGGACAAAATTTATGGCTTCCCCGTTGGCATTGAGGGCTACGGCTATATGTACAACAAAGACCTGTTTGAGAAGGCCGGCATTGACGCCGTACCCACCACGCTGGAGGAACTTTCGGCCGCAGCCGACAAGCTAAAAGCCGCCGGTGTGGAATACCCCTTTGTAAACACCTTTGGGGAGTGGTATCAAAGCGGCATGTTCTACTTTAGCGCCGCGCTGGCCCACCAAAAAGACCCCTATGCCTTTATTGAGGGTTTAAACGCCGGCACCGAGAGCATTGTGGGCAACGAGGCTTTTATTGGCCTTGCCAAGATGATTGACATTGACTACGCAAACTGCGAAAGCCCCATGAACACCGATTTTGCCACCCAGGTTGCCAAATTTGGCGGCGGGCAGGCGGCCATTTCCACCGGGGGCACCTGGAACCAGCCCACCCTGAACGACGCAAACGCCGAACTAAATGCAGGCCTGATGCCCATGCCCTTTATGCCAAACGCCGCCGATAACGACGTGCTGTACGCGGGCGTTACTAACTACTGGGCCATCAATAAAAATTCACCCGCCAAAGACGCCGCCAAAGAATTTTTGAACTGGCTGGTAAGCGACCCCGAGGGCCAAAGCTACCTGACTACCGAGATGGTGAATATTCCCGCTTTTAAAAACGTACCGGTGGATAACGAGGCCATCGGCCCCTTGGGCCAATCCTTGGCGGAATATCTGGCGGCGGGCAAAACCCTTGGCATTTACAACTCCCGCTATCCTTTCAGCGCCACGCAGGAGTTTGGCACCATCATCCAAAAATATGCCTCTGGCAAAATTGACCAGCAGCAATTCTTAGAGGAATTGCAGGCCGCCTGGGACGCCAACAAAACCGCCTAAGGGGTAATGCCACTGAAAAAAGAGTGTTGGCG
Source organism: uncultured Oscillospiraceae bacterium (assembly GCA_964550985.1). Taxonomy (GTDB): domain Bacteria; phylum Bacillota; class Clostridia; order Oscillospirales; family Ruminococcaceae; genus JAAYCI01. Next base: position 17,773 of record CAZKBM010000029.1, on the reverse strand, counting down.
TATGCGTAGCGCAAGCGCTTATGCAGGCATCTGCTCGGGCATCCGCCAAAGAGAGAACCGCCTTTTTACCACTACAGCAAATGAACATAACATGAGTCATGCTACTCTTGGCAGAAACGGCGAATGGCTGCGTTCGCTTTACCTATGTTTTGTTAATCTGCCCTAAACGCCCGCCCGGCCGCCGGGTACTTCTGTACCCGGCGGCCATTGCTTTACCCATACGCTTACCGCCACCTACCGCATAAAACAAAATACACCCTGCCTAGGAGCACAACATGAACTGTAAACAACTGGTAGAAAAGCTTACTCTAGGGGAAAAGGTTCGGCTTTGCACCGGGCTGAACAATTGGCAAACCGTGGCCTTCCCGCATCTTGGCATCCCCAGCCTGGTTATGAGCGACGGCACCAGCGGGGTGCGCTTTCAAAAGGACAGCACCCAGCCCCGCCAGGCGGAAAACCTGTACGAGGCCCTTGTAAATTTTAGCTTTGACAGTGAGGCGGCCCTGGCAAACACCCATAGGGCCACCTGTTTCCCTTCGGGCGCGGCGCTGGCCTGCAGTTGGAACGCCCCCTTGGCGGCCGAGATAGGCAAGGCCGTAGGGAAGGAATGCAAACGCCTGGGCATTGGGCTTTTGCTGGGCCCCGGCATGAACATCCGCCGTCATCCCCTCACCGCCCGCAATTTTGAGTACTATTCCGAGGACCCCGTACTTTCGGGCGAGATGGCCGCCGGTATGGTAAACGGCATACAGGCCGAGGGGGTGGGCGCCACCCTGAAACATTTTATCTGCAACAATTCCGACACCCGGCGCACAAAGCTGAACTGCCTGGTGGAGGAACGCGCCCTGCGCGAAATTTACCTGGCCGGGTACGAGCGGGCCATACAAAAGGCCAAACCCGCCGCCATTATGGGCAGTTACCCCGCCATTAACGGCAAACAGGCCTGCGAAAACCCCTGGCTGCTGCAGGATGTGCTGCGCGGGGAGTGGGGGTTTGAGGGGGTAACTTTATCTGACTGGGGCGCCGTTAAAAACTCGGCCCATGCTGCGGCTTTTGGCCTTGATTTACAAATGCCCAGCAGCGAGCAATACCGCCAGCAGGTACTGGAGGCCGTGCAAAGCGGCAGCCTGGAAGAGGAAATTTTAGACAGGCACTGCACGCGTATTTTGGAACTGGTGCTACGCTACAGCCGCGCCGGAAAAGAGGCCCCCGAGGTGGACTTTGAAAGCCACCATAGTCTGGCCCAAAAAGCAGCGGCCGAGTGTGCTGTTCTACTAAAAAACAAAGATGACCTGCTGCCCTTGAATACGCAGAAACCCCTGCGCCTTGCCGTACTGGGCGAGGCCGCCTCCCGGCCCATCTTCCAGGGCACCGGCTGCGCCGTGGTCAACGCACGCAGGGTGGATATCCCCCTGGAGGAACTGCGCAATGCCCTGCCAAAGGCAGAAATACGCTACGCGCCCGGCTACCTGGCCGATTACACCACCACCGAAGAGCTGCTGGCCCAGGCCGCAGAGGCCGCGCGCTGGGCCGATGTGGCCCTTGTGGTGGTGGGCAGCCGCCTGCCGGGCGAGAGTGACGAATATGACCGCCCCAACATGGCCCTGGAAAGCGGGCATGAAAAGCTGGCCGAGGCGGTGTGCGCCGCCCAGCCCAACACCGCCATTGCCGTGTGCAGTGGGGACGCCGTGGCCATGCCCTGGGCCCAGGACGCCCGCGCTATTTTGGCCATGTGGTACGCGGGGGAGGGCTGTGGCGAGGCCTTGGCGGCGCTGATAAGCGGCAACACAAACCCCAGTGGCAAACTGGCCGTCACCATCCCCAAAAGGCTGCAAGATACCCCCGCCTACCTGGATTTCCCGCACGAGGGCGATATTTGCCGCTACCGCGAGGGGGTATTTGCGGGCTACCGCTGGTACGACGCAAGGCAAACCGAGCCGCTTTATCCCTTTGGGCACGGCCTTTCTTACACCACTTTTCAGTACCAAAGCCTGCGGGTGAAGGCCCTGCCAAATGGAGAGTGGGAGGCGCTGGTACAACTGTGCAACACCGGCGCCTGCACCGGGCAGGAGGTAGTACAGCTTTATGTTGCCCCCAAAAACGCGCAGATTTTACGCCCTGAGCAAGAGCTAAAAGCCTTTGTAAAGTTGGAACTTGCCCCCGGCGAAAGCCGAGAGGTGGCCCTGCGGCTAAACCGAAGGGATTTTGCCTGGTACAACAGCGCCGCCCACCGCTGGCAGGTGGATGCGGGCAGCTATGAAATACGCGTGGGGGCTTCTTCGCGCGGGCAGGCGCTTTGCGCCGAAATACAGCTTACGGGGGACGCCCCCGCCGCAGCCCCCCTTACGGCAGACAGCCATTACACAGACCTCTTTTGCCACAGCGCCGCCACCAAGGTGTATTTTGCCTTTTTGGTGCGGCAGGGTTTGCTGCGGGAGGACCAGGTTTCTGAAACCTTACAAACAGAACTGGAAAAAACCTTTTGGGGTTTTAGCCAGCACTTGGATATGCTGGCCGGTGGCACGCTGCACCCCGCCGCCCTGCGGGAACTTTTGCAGGAGATGAATGACGCCATTGCCAAAGCCGAGGGGGCCGCTGCGCCATAGCAGCACCCCAGGGTAAGGCCTGCTGGCTGTTTTTCGGGAACTTTGGCTCTTTTGACGCCTCTCTCCCCTCCTTTGGCCCATCTCCTTGCCCTTGGTCTCCCTATGCTTTTGACCTGCCCCCGCCCTTCTCCGCCGTGCGTCACAAAGGCCACGGCGGCTTTTTTATACCCACCGGGCATGGTATACTCTATTGAGAGAAAGCACACCACGCACCCCGAAATAGGAGGAACCCCTATGGCACACCTGACCATGAAAGATCTGTTGCAGTTTGGCGGGCTGGTAGAAGCGCAGGTATTGGCCGGGGAGGCCGGGCTTGCAAACCCCGTAGAAAGCGTAAGTGTGCTGGAGGTGGCAAACCCCCAAATTGCCCAGTGGGTTACAAAAAACGAATTATACATCACCTCGTTTTATGCCATACGCGAGGATATTGAGATGCAAAAACGGGTGATTGAAACCCTGGCGCGCTGCACCTGCTGCGGGCTGATCATCTGCCATATCCACCAGTGGGTAAAAAAGGTAGATGAGGCCATTATCCGCCGCTGCAATGAACTGGGCTTTCCCCTCATTGTGGCCGCGGGCGAAGTCTCCTACGTGGAAATCTTGAACCCCATCATGGGCAAGCTGTATAAGCCAGAACTCAGCACGGCAGATTATTCCAGTATCAACAGCGAATTTTTGGACCTGATTGTAGACGAGGACGACCTTCAGGTAATCTACAACAAAATAGCCGGGGCGCTGCGCCTGACTATGAGCCTCTATGACATCTATTTCAACTGCCTTTACTCCAACAAAAAAGACGCGCTGGTGGAGGAAGAAAAGCACTACTTGCAGGAAAATATGCGCGAAGCCTCGGTCATCACCAGCCAAAACCACTATATCTATGTCAATTCCGAGGGCAGGCTCAACATCCTTTACCTGGTAAAATCCCGCCGTAATTTCTTTGGCTACATCATTTTACAGATGGAGGAACAGGGCGATATCCCCCGTGGCCTGGAGATTGCCGAAAGCCTCTCGCTCACCTGTTCACTTATTTTCAATAAAAAGAGCAAACTGAACGAGGTGAGCGACCTGCAAAGGGAGGAGTACCTGGGCAACCTGTTGGTTTGGAATTTTCAGTCCAGCGAAATTGCCGTGCGCACCGGGTGCAGTTTGGGCCTGGACATCACGGCCAAAACCGTGCTTTTGGTGGTAAACGTAAACGCCTTTAATGATTTGCGGTATGAATCTGAAAGGCAGGCGCTGGCCGCCTACATCAAAAAATGGATATTGCCCAATGTGAGCGACCTGGTGAAACAGCACGGGGAGGCCAACTTTGCGGCCCTGCGCAGCGACACCCTTCTGCTCTTTTTGGAAAAAGAGGGCAAGGCCCCCACCTTCGACGCCCTCTGCCAAAAAATCATCACCCTGTTTGAAAAAAGTGGGCGAAGTTCGGTTTCCATAGGCGTTAGCAACGCCATGAACCTGGTTACCGATATACCCGAGGCCTACAACCAGGCCTTTCACTCCGCTATTATCGGCCGCCAATTCTATGGGGTAAACCGCGCCATACGCTTTGAGGACATTTTTTATATTTACCAAATTAAAACCATGGGTAACCAACGCAAAAACCTGGCCTTTTGCAAAAAATTGCTGGAACCCGTGATGGAGTACGACAAGGCCAAGGGCACCGCCCTGATGGACACCTTTGAAAAACTGGTGCTGCAGTCCTCGGATGTGAACACCCTGGCCGAAAAGCTCTATATCCACCGCAACACCCTCTTGTACCGCAAAAACCGAATTATGGAACTGCTGGGCCTAAACCCCTTTGAGATGCCCTACCTCTTCAATTACACCATCGCCTTTTTAATTTTGCAGCAAGGCAACTAAAGGCAGCGCGCAAATACAAACGCAAAGCAAGCGCGGCTGTGCCGCGCCATCCCCCGGCAAGTTGCAGCCAGCATTGTGCAATTGCACAATGCTGGCTGCAACTTTCGTTTGCCCAAACAAAGACAAAAGCTCCAAACTTGTTTTATAATGGGGGTATCCTAAAAACCGCGGATTTTTTATGGATTGTGCACAAAAACAAAGCACATTTTTTGTTGAACCAATGCAAGCACCGCAGAAAGAGGGTAATACCAAACGCCGCCCTAAGCGGCACAATGCCTTGGAGGAGGGAACCATTTTGAGTGAAAACCTGACCCAAAACACCGGCGCAGCGCCGGAGAGCATGACCGAGCTGGAAAAGCAGTACAACAACGACAACGCCACCACACGTGTGCCCCTGCATGAATCGCGCAGCACCTTTGATATCGCCATGGTTTGCTGCGGCTTTTGCATCTGCATGTCGGGCCTGTTTACAGGTGCGGCCATGGCGCTGGGGCTGCCCCTTAGCCAGGCGCTCATCGCGGCGGTAATTGGCAACCTCATCCTCTCGCTGTACAGCGGCGCCGTGGGTTATGCCGGCGCCAAGGAGCGGGTGGCCACCTCTATGCTGGCCCGCCATTCCTTTGGCCGTATCGGCTCGTTTATCATCAGCCTCGTGCTGGCCATCACCATGCTTGGCTGGTACTCGGTTCAGGTGGGCTTTTTTGGCAACACCATGGCCGCCCTTTTCCCCTCCGGCGGTTTCATCACCAGTGCCCCCGTGGCGGCGTTTTGGGGTGGTATCCTCATGCTGTTAACCGCTTATGTGGGCTACCGGGGGCTATCCGTCCTAAGTAAAATCGCCGTCCCCCTCATCACCATCATCGCCATTATCGCCATTGTATTTTCGGTACGGCTGCATGGCGGCTGGGAAGGGCTTTTAAAAATTGCCCCCACGCAGCCCATCTCCATAAGCACAGCCATTGTAATGGTGGTTGGCTCGTTTGCGGCGGGCGGCAGCGCCCAGGCCGATATCACCCGCTATGCCAAAACCCCTAAGGCCGCGGTGCTTGGCACGGTAATTGGCTATATGCTGGCCAACACCTTCATCATTGTGGCGGGCTTCCTCACCTGCCTTGCCACCGGCAATGGCGACCTACCCGCTGCCATGCTCAGCCTGGGGCTTGGCTTCCCCGCGCTCATTGTCCTCATTGCCGCACAGTGGACCACAAACGATAACAACCTCTACACCGCCTCGCTGGGCCTCTCCAACATCTTCCACATCAAAAAGAAACATCTCACCCTGGCTTCGGGTATTCTGGCCACCATTGTGGGCGCGCTGGGCCTCTCGAATTATTTTACCAACTGGCTGGTGATTTTGGGCGTGGGCCTGCCCCCCATGGCGGGCATCATCGTGGCCGATTACTTCTTCATCCACAAGCAAAGTTACGAGTTTGGCAAGGGCACACGCTACTGCAAATGGAACCTGCTGGCTTTCATCGCCTGGATTATAGGGGCCGCCGTGGGTTTCGCCGTACCCTTTGGCATAGCCGCCATCAACTCCATGGTTGTGGGCTTTGCCGTGTACATGGCGCTTATGCTAAGCCTTGGTAAAACACGCAAGGGATTTTTGGGTGAAGTGATTGAAGAATAGAGCCCGGTACAGCACGATTACGCCTTAAATATTTTATACGCCTTACATTTTTTACCAAATAGAAGGAGAACCACCGCCATGCCAAACTTTTTGGATTTAGAACTGACCCAGGCCGCCTACAAACTGATGCACGACCAGGTGTGCCTGCAAAAGGGCGAAAGCGTCCTCATTACCATCGACTCTGTGTCAGACTTCCGCGTGGCCGAGGAGATTGCCAAAATTTCTGAGGCGCTGGGCGGCAAGGTGATGCTGGCCTGGCACACCACCCCCAAGGGCTACGGCGCACTGACCATGCCCTACCTACCTGAGCCCCTGATTGCCTGCGCCGACAAAACCGATGTTTGGATAGAACTGAACGACCAGTGGCTGCTGTACTCCCCCATGTGGGATAAAGCCGTGACAAACGGCCGCACCCGCCAGGTGATGCTTGGGGGCCTTGGCATAGAGCGCATTGTGCGCTGCATTGGTAAAATTGATATGGATGTGCAAAAAGAGTTCCAAAACACCCTGACGGAGCTGACCAAAAAAGCCAAACAGGTACACATCACCAACGCCGCCGGCACCGACGTCACCTTTGAAAACGACCCCGCACGCCCCATCAACAACGAAATTATGTACAACACGCCGGGCGCGCACTTTTTGCTGGGGCAGATTGGCTGGGCCCCCAAAGAGGATACCATCATGGGCACTATAGCTTTTGACGGCACGGTTAGCGGCGGCGAGGGGGCCGAGTTTCACGACCTCTCGCAGCCCATCCGGTACATTGTGGAAAAAGGGCGCATCAAAGAATTTAAAGGCGGCCCTGAGGCCGCCGCATTAAGCGACTACTTCAAATCTTTGAACGACCCCAACATGTACATGGCCGCCCACGTGTGCTATGGCTGCAACCCCAACGCCCGGCTGGAGGGTGTTACCACCGAGGATGAGCGCATTTGGGGCAGCACCGAATGGGGTTTTGGCCACCAGGGGGCCAACTACAGCGGCAGCGTGCCGCGCGAGGCAAAGAGCCACATCGACGGTATCTCGATGAACTGCTCGGTTTGGCTGGACGGCGTACAAATTTTAAAAGAGGGCCGCTACATAGAGCCCACTTTAAGCGCCCTACAGGAAAAACTGGGCAAATAGCGGAGGGAAGCCAATTTGAAAACCAAGCTACGGATGGGGGCCGACCCCTTCCCCCCCTACCAATACTATGGCCCGGACGGTGTTTTGCGGGGTTCCGATTACGAAACCGTAAAAAAGGCCGGGGAGGCCGCCGGTTTTGAGATGGACTTTCTGCTGGAGGATTGGGGCCTGGTGGAGGCAAAGCTGATGGCCGGGGAACTGGACGGCGCGTTCCAGGTGCAAAAAACCCCTGCGAGAGCCGAAAAGCTGCACTTTAGCAAGCTGCTGCGCACCGCCGCCACCGAGGTGATTACCGCGAACGCCGGCTTGCCGCTTGACGCCTTTGGCCAAATTGCCCAGCAGGGCCTTACCCTTGGGGTACTGGCGGGTTACGCCTATGGCGAAGAGGTGGACAGCCTGCCCCAAAGCTGTAAAAAAGTGTACGAGGGGCAGGAGGCCCTGTTATCCGCCATTGCAAAGCGGGAGGTTGACCTTGGCATCTTTGACGCCGGGGTGAAGGCCCACCTCATAGAAAAACTCTCCCTCTCGGGCATCTACGCAATAGAGGCCCTCACCTTCCAGCGGCCTTTGTATGTGGTATTCCAAAACGAGGACGTCTGCCGCCGTTTCGACGAGCAGCTTCCCTAGTTTCTTGCCCTGCCGCTTTACAGCGCCTTTTTTTCACTTATTTTTATGCGCAGTGGCAAAGTAAACAGCAGCAGGGGAAAAACCATTTGCCCGCCGTAACACCGCACAGCAACATTTTACAAAAGCCCCCCGCCCCGGCCACTGATGCCGCCAGAGCGAGGGGCTAATGTTCTGCCATCTACCCATTCGGGCGGCGTTGTGCTATAGTATAACCAACAACACTACGCAAGGCGGCGAAAAAGATGCATCCCTTTTTGCGGGCGGCCAAAACCCGCCAAAATGAATTAAACAATATTTTCTATCGCCTGCACCGGCGCCCGGAGCTCAGCTTTCAAGAGGCGGAGACCACGGCGCTGATACGGGCGGAAATACAGAAGCTGGGCCTTTGCGAAATACCGCTTGGCATGCCCACCGGGCTAGTGGCCCTGCTGGAGGGTGGGAAACCCGGCCCCCTTGTGGCCATACGGGCCGATATTGACGCCATTGCCGAAACCGAGCTCTCTCAAAGCCCCGCCCCCTCCGAGGTAGAGGGTGTGATGCACGCCTGCGGGCATGACCTGCACACCACCTGCGCGCTGGGCGCAGCCGCCCTGCTGGCCGAAAAACGCGCCGAGTTGCCTGGCAGCGTGGCCTTTTTCTTTCAGCCCGCCGAAGAGGTGACACAAGGTGCGGCCGCCATGCTGCAAAGTGGACTTTTGCAAAAGCTGCCAAAGCGGCCGCTGGGTGTTTTTGCGCTGCACAGCGCGGCCCTGCCCGCAGGGCAGGTGGGCCTTTGCCCCGGGGCCATGGCCGCGGGTAAAACCAATTTTCGCATCCATTTACAGGGGCAAAGCGGGCAGGGGGGCTTCCCCCATGAATACGCCGACGTGATTGTGGCGGGCCTTGCTCTGGCCGAGGGCATCCAGACCATTGTGAGCCGCAACGCCGACCCGCGCAAGGCCTTGGTGTGCGCCCTGTATAGCCTGCGCGCCGGAGAACATGAATTTTTTGTCACCGATACCATGACCCTCTCCGGCTCGGTACGGGCGCTGGATGAAGAGAGCCTAAGCATGGCCGAAACCCGCCTTTGCGAGCTCACCCAGAACATCCCCCCTGCCTATGGCTGCAAGGGAGAACTGGAACTGTTGCCCCAGGTGCCCGTACTCATCAATTCGCCACAGCTTTGGCCCCTGGCCCAAAAGGCCGCCCTGGACATAGCCGGGCCGCAAAACGCCCTGCCCGCGCCCCCCATGCTGGGCTCAGACGATTTTGCCATGTTTGGGCGGGAACTGCCCATTTTTTACTACTGGCTGGGTATGATGGCCCCCGGCAGCGGGCCCACTGCCCTGCACCGGCCCAATTTTTGCGTGGACCCTGCCTCTGCCGCCACCGGCAGCGCACTGCTGGCCCAAGCAGCCTTTTTGGCGCTTTTACAGGACGCCATGAACAGGTAGAAACAGCAAAGCAGCGCCCGTATTATCGCTTCTAGCAGCAGCCGCAGCCCTTTGTGCCGCTCTCATACTCACGCACGTCGCCCAGCACATCGCGGGTCCAGCAGTCGTCGGCCCCGGCGCTCTCCCGCATGGTCAAGGCCAGAATAAAGCTCAGTTCCCGCATGGTGGCCCCGGCGTCCAATGCGCCGCGGAAGTGCTTGCGCACGCAGGGGCCGCTGCGCCCTTTAACCGAGAGCGCAAAGCGAATCATCTCATAGGTTTTATCATCCAGTGGCTTTTTTTCTGTGCACAGTCCGTCTAGTTCCTGCATCTTTTCGGCAAACTCGGGGAAATGTTCTTCCAAAAAATTCATCTTCCATCCCTCCATGCAAAAATCAATCGCCTAGTAAAGTACTAAGATTTTTCTATTATACCCCTAATAATAGACTTTGTCTACTAGGGTGTGTTCAATAATTGTTCCAATTCGTGCTTTTGCCTAAAATTTTAGTGTATTTTGGGCGCGGAGGACGTAGGCGGGCTTTCGCCCGGCAAGGACAACAAGCACAAAAGACGCAAAATTTGGCATAATGACGAGTTGGGTTACTTATCGAACACACCCTAGATTCATGCCTGCAAATCCACATAAAAACCGGAGGTAAAACTATGCAATTTGGCATCTATTACGCATTTTGGGAGACCGAGTGGGGAGGCGATTACCTGCCCTACATTGAGAAGGTGAAGCATCTGGGCTTTGACGCGCTGGAAGTTTCCTGCGCGGGGCTGTGTGAAAGAAGCGACGACTGGATGCGGGAGCTTGGTGCGCGCGCGAAAGGTAACGGGGTGGCGCTTTCCAGCGGGTACGGCCCACGCGCCATAGACTGCCTTGTAACGGACGACACCGCCGCCAAAAAGGCCATTCTGGCTTTTTACAAAACCCTGTTTGGCAAACTGGCCCTAGCCGATATACGCTTTGTAGGCGGGGGGCTTTACTCCTATTGGCCGGTGGATTACAGCCGCCCGGTGGACAAAAAACGCGATTGGGCCCTAAGTGTGGCCGGTATACGTGAACTGGCGCATTTGGCGGCCGAATTTGGCATCACCCTGGGTATGGAGGTGCTGAACCGCTTTGAGGGCTACCTGATTAACACGGCGGCCGAAGGCGTTGCCTTTGTAAAAGAGGCAGCCCAGCCCAACCTCTGCGTGATGCTGGACACCTTCCACATGAACATTGAAGAGGACAGCTTTGCCGAGGCCATACGCACCGCCGGGCCTCTTTTGGGGCATTTGCATACGGGTGAGGCAAACCGCCGTTTGCCCGGCCAGGGGCGGCTGCCCTGGCAGGAGATTGGCGAGGCCCTAAGGGAGATTGGCTACAATAAAATGGTGGTGATGGAGCCCTTCATTTTGCAGGGCGGCCAGGTGGGCCGTGATATCAAGGTCTTCCGCGATATGACCTATGGCGCCAACGCCGAAGAAATTGACCGGCAAACCGCCGAAAGCCTGGTTTTTTTGCGGCAAGCTTTTGGCGGCCAATTTTAGCAGCGTCCTTTACGCTTTTGCTCCGGGGGCTAATTACCAGCCATACAAAAAACTTCCCCCTTTGGGCTTTTACAGCAACTTAGCAAACTGTAACAGGCCCTTTTGGGGGAAGTTTTGTTATACTAGGAGGGCGCCTGGGGCTGGGGCAATACCGGCGCCGAGGGCTTTGCCTCTATCCCGTCTATACCCAGGTGGAAATAGCAGTTTTCCATGGTTACATTCACATTTTTTTGTATGGCGCCAATGCTTATATGGGTTATGGGGTGCACCACCATACACTTGATATAACACTTGCTGTAATCGTTTTGCTGCTGCTGCATCTGCTTCCACTTGTTCAGCAGCAATTTCACCCGGGTTTCCAGCGTGGAGCGCTTAATTTTTAAAGCATTGAACAATTCTTTATACTGTGGCGCGGGGTTTGTGGTACGCGCCATGAAGGAGATATTCTTATCCAGTTCTTGCATCTCATTTTCCACCGCCCGAATGCTGTTTTCCAGCATGGCCTTCTCCTGCAATAATTCGGCAGTAGTGCCTATGGTCATGGTGGTATGGTTTTGGGCCAAACTGCCTATGGCCCGCGCCTCCACCGAAAGGCAGGCGATGGTGTTGCCTCCCACGATGATCCCCTTCCCCGTGGTGACCTCCACCTTGCCATTGCTGGATACATTGCAGTTGATAATGCAGTCACTTTTTACGCAGAGGCCCGCCCAAACCGTGGCATTTTCTAAAAACTTGGAGTAAATGTTTTCCCTGGCGCGCAGCGAGCCCGTGCCGCTGCCGTTCATCCCCTGCTGAATGCGGATGCTGCCCCCCGCAACCAGCACCGAGTCCTCCACGCTTCCATATACAATGATATCTCCCGTTGCTTTTACCGAATATCCGCTCAGCACATCCCCGTGTATCATAACATCGCCAATCACGTCAATATTTCCCGTGGCCACATCCACACTGCCGGGAATATCGGTAAGCTGGGTCACGTGGAACAGCCCATTTTGAAAATACACCTGCCCGTCCACCGTGGCGGTGAGTTTGGTTCCATCTTCAGAGAGCTGGGTGTTTTTCCCTTTGGGTATTTTGGCCGCCCGGCCCGGCCGGGCTTTCAGGGGTTTACCATTTACGGCAATCCCCTCCTCATGGGGTATATAGGGCACAATGTCGCAAAGAACTTCGCCCACCACCACCTGCCTAAACAGGTTCAGTTCCTTAAAGTTTACAACATCCTCGGTGCCGTCGAATAAATCTCCCTGCCGCTCCCGCGGGATATGGTCCACAACCTTGCCGTCCACACCGTCCACCGGGGGGTAACCGCGGGCGATGACAATCAGTTTAAAATAGGCCTCACTGTCAATAATTTGATGAATCTGGTTGATATCCACCCCGTAGGTGATGTTTTGCTGTTTTAAGCTGTTTAAAAGGTCAATCAGGGTGGGGGCCGGGGCCGCGCCAAAGGGCGGGTAAATAAACGCCCAGCCCTCTAGGCCGTTTTGCTGAATGGTCACCTCTACTTCCCACTCTAAATCTCCATGGGGGTTAGCGGCCATGGCCTGCAAGCGCTGGTGAGCCTTTTTTTGTTGTTTCATCAAAAAAGCCTTTTGGTCAAAGGCGGGCTCCTCCCCGTCCAGCATAAAACTGCTGTACAGCACCGTGGCAAATTTCCCCGGCGCCACCGGGCGGCCATAGTAGCGCTCGCGCAACACATGCAGTTCATTTTCCCCCTGCGGCATCATGTCTGAGGGGGAGGTAAGGGGCACATCCGGCAAAGCCTCACTGTCCAGTTCGGTACTGTAGTACTCCAGTTCCTTCTCTTCGCTGGGCTCTGCCTCTTCCTGTATATCGGCCTCCTCGGGCGTAAGGCCTTCCAAGGCCAATTCTTCCTCAGGGGAAAGCGCCAACTCCTCATTCAATGTGGCCAAAAAGCCCCGGTTCCAAAAGTTTTTTTGCCCAAACAAGTTCATCGCGCACACCCCCTTTTAACAAAATCTATTTGCGAACCGTGCATATTTACCATTTAGCAGGCCCAGCCTACCCCAATAGCGGCGCTTTGGCTCGCGGGCAACCTTTAAGTGTATACATACACAAAAAGCTTTATGCTTGCTTTACGAATAATAAACCACTTTATTACCAGCATCTTTTATAATTCACTATATAAAGTGTATTTCTAGTTTGCTTTTTTGTCAACTGTCAGTCTCTTACTGCCGCCCTGTTTCACCGCATTTTTTGTAGCACAAATAATTGCTTTATATCATTGCTATTTGTAATCTTTCGTCTTTTTTCTACTTTTTTCCTCCCGGCGGGCCGCTCACTGTGCAAAAGCGCTGGAATCCCCTATTTAAGAAGCTTTAGGGGCACTTTCCCTTTTTTACATCCCTGGCGCCAAAATTTTACCCAGCAACTCCCCATGCTTTTAAACGATATTGAATATTTTAAAATATAATTCATTATTGTGTCATATTTTAAAATATTCTTTTTAAAATTGGGTTAAAAACTTTCTTTGGGCCCTCACTTTCTATGACCATTCCTGCCATGTCACATCTACATTTTATACTTGCCTAATCAAATAATATGTGGCGCATCCAAAAAGCCGGGGCGAGCAACACCCCCCTATTTTGCATTTCCCACTGTCCTATCCCCTGGTTTCCGGCAATTACACCAGTTTTTCACCGCAAACTTTGGCTGTTATTTATTTAACCAAAAACTTGACTTGTGATATCCACTTTGTTACAGTGGTGGAAAAGGGAGGAACCTTATATGTTGATTACCCGTGAAACCGACTATGCCCTGCGTATTCTGCGTGCGCTAGACGACAAAACGCTAAAAAAATCCGCCGATATCAGCGCCGCCGAACTGGTTCCCCGGCAGTTCATTTACAAAATAATGAAAAAGCTGGAGCGCGCCGGTATGGTAGAGGTGCGCCCTGGCGTGGGTGGTGGGTGCCGCCTGGTGGCCAACCTAGCCGAGGTGAACCTGCTGGATTTGACAGAGGCCACAGGTGATATCTTGATGGTGAACGCCTGTATCCAGCCGGATTATGACTGTGGCTGGACAGAAAAGAAAGACCGGCCCTGTTTTGCCCACGCGCGGCTTGCCCTGTTGCAACAGCATATTGAAAACGAGATGCGGCAAATTACCCTAGCTGAACTGTGCGTCGGCCAAGAAAAACCACCCGAGGACGAAGGCCCCAACTAGTTGGCCAGAGGGCGGCGGCAAACAACAAAAGCCGCCGCCCTGATTCTTTTTTGGGGTTAGGGCCTTCCTCTCTTTCCCCCATTCGCCTTTTTTCGCTTCCCATTTAGAGCAGTATGTGGTATGGATGGAGTGGCCGAAAATCTTCCTATCAAGGAGGCTTCTTTTATGAAAGCACCGGAGACCACCGCCGCGCTGGTACAGGATGTAAAGCCAAAGAGCGCAAGCCGCATCTCGTTTTGGCAGTTACTCTTCCTCACCACGGCCTTTTTCGCCTCCATCCGGCGCATTCCCAATCTGGCGTATGCCGGCTGGGAGACGGTGCTTTTTATGGTATTTGCCATCGTCATGTTCGTGCTCCCCGTATCCTTCGTCTCGGCCGAACTTGCCACCGCTATGCCCAGCGACGGCGGCCTCTCGGTGTGGATCTCCCGGGCGGTATCCCCCCGGTGGGGCTTTGTGGCCTCCTTTTTGGTGTGGATACAGATGTGCTTTGGCATGGTTACGGTGGGGGCGGCTTTTTCGGATATGCTCTCCACCATCATGGGCAACAAGAGCCTGCTTACCAACAACCTGTTTATCGGGCTCACCGTCATCATCATCTTTTGGCTTATCACCTTACTCATTATTGCGGGGGTGCCCTTAACGGCCATCTCCACCTGGGGGATGATTTTGGGCCTGATGGTGCCGCTGGCCATTTTGCTGGTGATGGGCACGGCTTACATGGTTTTAAAGGACCACACCGCCATAAAAGGGCTGGATACCCAGATGCTGACCCAGGACTTTACGGGCATTGGCGGCCTTGCCAAGCTCTCGGGCATCATCTTTCTGTTTGCGGGCATGGAGCAGGCCTCGAACTATGCGAACCGCATTGAAAACCCCCGCAAAAATTACCCCCGCGCCCTGATACTGGCCACCCTGATTGTGGCCGTACTGTTCACCTTTGCGGGGCTTCTAGTATATTTCATCATTCCCGGCGGCAGCCTGCAACTGGCCGACCCCGCCCAGGTCTTCACCCTTATTTTTAAAGCCTTCGGGGTGCCCTGGCTATCGGTGGCCCTCGCCGTCCTCATCGCCCTGTCCTGCATCACCGAGCTCTCCGCCTGGATTTCGGGCCCCTCGCGCAACTTATTGCACAGCGCCCGCAGCGGGGTGTTGCCCGGCGTATTTGCCAAAACCAACCGGCACGATGTACCCGTGCCCCTGGTGCTGTTGCAGGCGGGGCTGGTAACGGCCATTGCCCTTGTGTTTGTGTTCATCCCCGGCACAAACAGCGTGTTCGACGCCATCCTCACCATGGCTGTGGCCATCTATGTCATCGTCTATATGCTCATCCTTGTGGCGGGCATACGCTATCGAAAAAAGCATAAAGCCCAAAGTTCGGCCTTTCAAATTCCCGGTGGCCGGGCGGGCGCTGCAATATTTACCGTGCTGGGTTTTGTGGGCATGGCGGTGGTGTTTGCCTCCAGCCTCATCCCGCCCGCAAAGCTGGATGCTTCCCTGAAAGGGCCCTATCCCTTTATCATTTTGCTGGGGGTGGCGGCCTTTACCCTCCTTCCCCTCCTCATCTTCCAGCTACGGAGGAACAAAATAAAACCCGAGGCGGAGGAGGATTCCCCCGCCACACAGGCCGCCGTGCCGCCAAAGGCCGGCCAATAGGCCATGGGCGGCCTACACCCTACCGCCCATACATATACCCTTAGCAGTAAGGCCGGGGGCCACTTCACAAAAGTGACCCCCGGCCTTTGCATCTTCCCATAAAAGGTTTATTCGTATCGCAGGGCCTCAATGGGGTCCAGCCTGGCCGCTTTGTTGGCCGGGTAATAGCCAAAAAACATGCCAATTGCCATGGAAAACGCCGCCGCCCCCAGCATCACCGCGGCCGAGGCTTTGGCCGGGTAGCCCAGCGCATTTGCGGCAAAGGCTCCAAGCCCCGCCCCCAGGGCAATGCCAATCACCCCGCCCAAAAGGCAAATCACCATGGCCTCTACAATAAACTGCGCGCGTATTTCGCCATTTGTGGCGCCAATGGCCTTGCGGGTGCCAATTTCGCGGGTGCGCTCGGTGATGGAGACCATCATGATATTCATGACGCCAATGCCCCCCACCAAAAGCGAGATAGCCGCAATGGCCGCAATGGCAAGCGAGACCGTCGTCAGCATCTCCGTCATGGATTCCACCATGCTTTCCATGCTGAAAACCGATACGCTGTAGGTATCATTATTGGCGTAGTATCTGTTAAAATACTGGGTCAGCGTCTCGGTAAAACTGGCGGCGTCCACCTCGGCCGCGGCGGATATGGTAACACTTTGGTAACCGCCGCTGCCCGTTATTTTTTGCGCGGTGGCAAGGGGAATATATACAGGGGTGGAGACGTCCTCATCCGCTTCGGCCGTGGCCCCGGCGGCGCTTTGCTCATATTCATACACCCCCACTATGGTGTAACTGCCCACATGGCTGCCCACCGTAAGGGTAATTTTTTGGCCCAAGGGGTCGGTATCCCCCAAAAGGGCGGCGGCCAGTTTATCTGATACAACGGCCACCTTTTTTCGGTTTTCGTCGTCCCGCTGCGAAATAAAGCGGCCCTGGCTCATGGTGATGCTGTTGGCGCTGGCGTAGGCGGTGTTTACCCCGCTGAGCGAGAGGTTTGCGTAACTGCGGCCCTTTGTGCTTTGGCCTGAGCCAACCTGGTCACTCAGGCTGATGGCCTCCACCTTGTCCGGGTAAGTTTCCAGCAGCCCATTTAGCATCTCATCGCTAAGCAGGCCGCTCTCCTCCACCGAGGCTCCCCCGCCGCCGCGCCCCTGCGCCTGCTGAGAGCGCACCGACACCGTGATGTTGTTCACCCCCATCTCCATCATGCTGCCGGTGATGGAGCCCGTTAAGGAGGAGCCCACCGTCATGATGCCGATGACGGCGGCTATGCCTATGATGATGCCCAGCATGGTGAGCAGCGCCCGCATTTTATTGGCCCGCAAACTGGCCAGGGAGAGAGCAATATTTTCAAAGACCCACATGGAGATGCCCCCTTTGCACCTGGTTTCCGGAGCGGTCGGCCAAAATACGGCCATCCCTTATGCAGACCACCCGCCCTGTTTCCTCGGCCAATTCCTGGCTATGGGTAATGAGCACAATGGTTTTGCCAAGTTCACGGTTCAGCCGGTGGAAGATATCCATCACCAGCCGCCCGGTGGCCGAATCCAGCGCGCCGGTGGGCTCGTCTGCCAACAGCAGGGGCGGGTCACACGCCATGGCCCGCGCTATGGCCACCCGCTGTTTTTGTCCGCCCGAAAGTTCATTCGGTGCATGGCGGGCCCGCTCTGTCATACCCACCATCTCCAAAAGTTCCTTTGCGCGGCTAGCCCTTTTGGGCGCGGGTATACGGGCGTACATCATGGGCATCTCTACATTTTTACGCGCGCTGGTGCGGCCAATGAGGTTAAAGGTTTGAAAAACAAAACCAATTTTTTGGTTGCGAATGCGCGAGAGCTGAGAGTCTTTTAAACTCTGTACATCCTCTCCGTCCAGCCGGTAACTCCCCTCGGTGGGTTTATCCAGCGCCCCAATAATGTTCATCAGGGTGCTTTTGCCCGAGCCGCTCTCCCCCACTATGGAGACAAACTCCCCCTTGTGTATGGTGAGGTTTACGCCCTGCAGCACCTGTAATTCATTCGGTTTCCCAATGAAATAGCGTTTGTCAATTCCGTCCAGTTCTATCATGGCTGCCATATTTTCACGTATAATGGAATCATCCCAACAGGGGTGGTTCCATTACTTTTCCCCTT
>CAZKBM010000028.1:0-33302 GCA_964550985.1 uncultured Oscillospiraceae bacterium | reverse complement strand
CATATGTGGGGGCGTAGCTCACCTGGGAGAGCGCTTGAATGGCATTCAAGAGGTAAGGGGTTCGATCCCCCTCGTCTCCACCAAAGAATAAGCACATCACAACGCCTATATTTGGCTAATTGTGGTGTGCTTATTCTCTGTGTACCCCTACAGTTACCCCTAACAGGTTTTTTATGCCTTTTTCGTGGTAACATTTTGGAAAAAATTATCCGTTCGCTTTGTGCTTTCGTCCTGTATCTGTTCGGTAACATGGGCGTATGTGTCCAGGGTAAAAGCAGCGGTATGGTGGCCGAGGTTTCCTTGTATGGTTTTTATATCGTCACTGTAGGATTATAACCGTACCCTTGAACTGCATCATTGTTCTGTCATCAACATCAAGGGTGAGAGTTATCGCCTTAAAGAAAGAAAAGAACTTATGAAGCAAAAATAGAATATCGTAAATACACTTTATTTCGAACCAACCGCCTAATTTGCTGCTTTCACCACCTTCACTTTCATGCAAAATCTAACCGGTGTTTTCTTGCAATTTAATTCGGCGTTGATAGTCTAAACTTGTGCGCTGGTACATAGAAAAGAGGGCACAGACTGACTTCCTGTATCCTCTTTGTTTTTTTACATGTTTCTTGCCCAAAAAGCGCTGCCGTGTTATACTTAAAATCACCTAAGCAATTGTCATTAGTATGTTTATATAAGGTTTCGGGCTTGCTCTTTATGATATCCGGCTTTGGAGACCAGCGATTAAAGAGGGTTCACATACGGATCAACAATTCGTAAGGAGGGAAAAATGAATATTTCAATTGTTTTTTAATAGTGAGTTTAGTGTTTTTATCGTTGCAATTGCTTTTTACGCAGCTCATGGAGCAAAGACCTTGAACAGATTGAGTGATAAACAAAAAAGTAAAATCAACGAAAAGAAACTTTCACGCAATATGGGAATTATGTTTTTCACAATGGGCGTAATTCTCAGTATTTCCTCAGTTTGTAGCTAAGTGTTTCAATGGACTATGGTTTTGATTGTCGGATTGATACTTGTTTTATTCGTTGCTGTATTCGGTGAAATTACAAACAAAAAAGCATTCACAAAAACAAAATGAAAAACGAGTTGATTAAAATGAAAAAGTGGCATATCTTTTCAATGATTATCGCAATGCTTTTTTTGGCTGGTTGTCAAAACGTTGTAGTTTCCGAAAATGAATCGCCGCATGTCTCCGAAAGCCGGTCACAATCGAGTTCTAATGAACCTAAAGAAATTGTCGACTTGCCGGATTTGCTATTTATAGAAAATTCCAACCGAACTTCTGTTGGGTTGAGCTATTCTATTGATGTGGAGATAGATACTGATTTTACTTTTACGGTCGTCACTGATTCGGGTAGCTGCGAAATATACATACCAGATGTGTTGGAAAAGCATAAGTTTTCAAAGCCTACTGATTCCTATTCGGTTTTACTCCCTGCCGGCTCATACAACGTAAAGTATGATTTACAACATTTTACAGGCAGTTTTCGCATTGAGCCTACAGAAGCAATCAATAGTTAGGTGGTATAGTCAATGCTTCCAACATAGATGATATAGCAAAAAGTGTGGAACAAAAATAACTGCCCCAATATACCGCAAGGGCCGTCCTTTTTTGGACGACCCTTGCGGTATATCAGTATCTTACAGAACAACCGTAAGCATTATTGGGGCGATATTGACACCCATGGATTTAACATTTTAAGCATAGCAAGAAGCTTTTTTCCCCAAATACAATCTTTTTTGATGACGCAGGAAATCTTACTATCTCATCAAGAACTATGGGCAAAAGAAGAAAAGCCGTTTTTGGCACCCATTGAATACTTAACAGGAGAAGAATTTGCGTTGGTCTGTAAATTGCAAGCCAATCACTGGGGTAAGGGTGTGCGCTTGGAGCAAGAACGAGTGCGCTTTTCAGAAGTGAGACAATTTATTGATAACCTTGAGAAAGTTGACGATTTTGCAAGGTGATGCCTGCGCTATGTTATTGAGCTTTATAACAGTAAATCGGTTTTGTACTGGTATGTAAGGGAGGGCACTCCATGGTAAAAACCATCGCCATTGTCAGTCTATCCAGCGGAATTTTGGGTGAGCCATTGATGCAGCACGAACGTAAAATTGGTTTGAAACGTTTGGAAAGCTACGGCCTTAGGGTGAAATTTATGCATAATGCCCTGCGTGGGGTGGATTATTTACATGCGCACCCAGAGGCTCGAGCGGCCGACCTTTTGCAGGCCTTTCAAGATTCGGAGGTAGATATGATTCTTTGCGCCATAGGTGGGGATGATGCCTACCGGCTGCTACCCTACCTATTTGGTAAGAATGAACTCCAAAACGTCCTGTCTCAAAAAATCTTTCTCGGCTTTTCAGATACCACAATAAACCATTTGATGTTGCACAAGGCAGGGCTGCGTAGCTTTTACGGGCAGGCTTTTTTACCAGATGTTTGCGAGCTGGACAATCAAATGCTGCCCTACACAAGGCACTACTTAGAGGAACTGATATCCACCGGCACAATACGTGAGATTGTACCCAGCGACGTATGGTATACAGCAAGAACCTGTTTTGATAAGAATGCTGTTGGAAAAGGCATGCCCGCACATCCCAATCATGGTTTTAAACTTTTGCAGGGGATGCCGGTGTTCTCGGGCAAAATTCTCGGCGGCTGCATTGACACGCTCTATGATATTTTCAATGGGGAGCGCTACGCAGATTCGGTCTCCACCTGCCAAAAATATGGTCTGTTCCCGGCAAGGGAAGAGTGGAAGGGTAAAATTCTTTTGCTGGAAACCAGCGAGGAACAGCCTTCCCCCAGAAGGTATCGAGATATGCTCATCCAGCTTAAAAGTACCGGCATTTTCGAGGTGCTCTCCGGCATTCTGGTTGGCAAACCAATGGATGAAAAATATGCCGAAGAATACCAAAAAACCATCGTTTCCGTAGTGGATAATCCGAAACTACCCATCGTTTGTAATTTGAATATTGGCCATGCCACACCAAGATGTATCATGCCCTTTGGCGTAACAGCAGCAGTTGACGTTTGCGTGCAAAAAATTAGCTTTCAAATGCAATAAATTGTACAGCAAAGCGGCGAATGGCAGAATGAATATAACCAGATAAAATACAAGAGACTATTTTCCCGCTTTTCTTTTGTTTTTGGCCCGAATCGCCAATACAATGATGAGCACAACCGCAATAACCGCCACAATGGGCAGCACCAAATAAATTGTCACAATAAGTGCCTGCCCAAGCTCTCTTCGCTGCGCTTCGGTTTGTTCATGGCCGCTGCGCTGGGGCTTTGCATAAATTTCGAAGCTTAAATCCTCGTTTGGCAGGGCGGCCAGTGTGGCTTTGTACTCCTGGGCCTGAACCTCTTCAAAGGTGAGGCTGCTGTTCAGCAAATAGGGGGCAAAATCTGGGGTCTGCACCATAATTTCCAATTCTCCAAAATCTGCCCAGTACTTTGCCGGGTTTAGCAGGTATACCATTTCAAACACATCGTCCTGTGCAAGGTCTGCGGCCAAAAATAGCGTGCTTGGGTAGCTTACCTCAAGCTTAACTTCGGTATCAGGGGGAAAGGTCACCTCATACAACAGCAGCATAATATGGCACTGGTTCGTATATTCATTGGCCCAAAGGGGGCTAAGTGCCGCGCCGCTGAAAAAGCCCTTATCCAAAATCATTTCACAGTATTGTATGGCGCTTTGGTGAGAAAAACCATATACCACCTCATAGCTTGGGGCCAGGTACTCTGCAATAAACTGTTCGGCCGTCCTTTTCTCGGGGCTTATTTCAACTTCATCGGCACTGGCAACGCTGCCGTCTTTGTCCGCTGCCATCTCCCAGCGAATGGGGCCATCCAAGGAGTAAATATAAGCCTGGCTTCCACGCCCATAAAGAGAGCAATAATAGCTTTGGTCCTCCTCTTGTTCCACCACCATTCCCCCAAAAACAAGGCGCTGCCCTGCGCCCCATACCCGCAGCTTGGCGTTTGCGTTGTCACACTGAATCAGATATAAATGCCCTTGCTCTTCGGGCCTGTATTGTGTGGGCTGGTAGGGAATGCCATTCAGGCCGTCGTTTCCCAAAATCTGCCCAATGTCAAAGGCACCGGCGGTAAGTTTTTCCTTCATTTCACTTCGGGGCATCATTTCGGGCGAAACGCGTATTTCAAATGGAACGGAAACACCGCCTGCTTTGATGTGAATATCCTCAGCCTGAAAGCCCTTTAATGGCGCTATATAGGGAAAAGCCATCCTCACCTTTTGTTCTTCCTGCGTTGGGTTGTGCATAAAATAGCTTGCCTCAACTACAGCGCCGGCGCCGCTGTTTGGCTGGGTGTCCCGCAGGTCAAACAAAAGTATCTCGCGCTGAACGGTGACGGGGCAATCTTCCTCCAGCACCAAAGTTTCGGTGCCGGGGGCGCCATAATCCTGCTGAATGGCGGCGGTATTGGCGCTTGCAGGAACAGCCGAAAGTACCAGTAACGAACCAACCAACATGCAAATGATTGCGGCCTTTTTCATTTTCTTTGCCTCAAACAATACGTATTTTAGATAGAATAGGGTATGCCATTGGAATTATGCAGCCTTACTTTGGGCTTTACAACTGCTTACACAACCCCTGCGCCCCAAGCGTTATGCCCAGCTCCAAACCACAACAAACTGGTTTCATTTGGTTACAGCAGCATAAACTGTTGAATATCAGCGATAAATTTCGTATGATACTGGTAGTTAAACCGATGAAGTATAGGTTTGATTGCTGAAATCAAGTTGTGTTTTTTTACAATGGGAACAGAAATATAAATCGACGTGACGATAGGAACAACCGTACAAACCATACTACAAACCGGCTTATGGCTTCTAAAGAGCCGCACTAAAGTTTCCGGCAACTGTCTCGCACCACAATGCTGTGGGGCAGGGTGATAGATTCTACGCGGCCTTTCTCGGGGGTTAACAACATATCGATGCTGCGGCGGGCAATTTGCTGTACAGGCTGCGCCACGGTGGTCAGGGCGGGGCGTGTCTCCAGCGCCTGGCTGCCGTTGTCGAAGCCAAGTACCGAGATATCCTCGGGCACCCGGATGCCATGGTCATGCAGGCAAGCCATGGCGCCGGCGGCCATCTCGTCGCTAAACACAAAAACGGCGGTCATTGCAAGGTTTCGCCGCAGCAGGGTATCCATGCCTTTATACCCGTCTTCAAAGCTGTACCAGGCGTGGGTGATGTTTTGTTCCGGCAGCGCCAGCCCCGCATCCGCCAAGGCCTTTTGGCAGCCCATAATGCGCAAAGAGCCCGAACCAATGGCCTCCGCCTCATCTGAGATAACACCGATATTGCGGTGCCCCAGTTCCAAAAGGTAGTTTGCCCCGTCGTAGGCCGCCGTTAAATCATCGATGTGCACAGAGGACACCTGCCGTGTAGAGGAGGGCCCGCTGCACATCACCATGGGTGTGTGCAGGTCTGAAAGGCTGGGGTAAAACAGGCTTTCACTGCCCTCGTGTTGCAGCACAATGCCGGCGGGCTGCAGGGCGCGTATCTGGGCCAGGCAAATGCTGGCATTTCGGTGTTCGTGTTGGCATAAAATCATCATGGGCCGTTCTAACTCTTCGCAGTAACGCTGTAGTTCCGATAATATATCCACCTGGTAGCGGTGGTGCAGATAGGGGATGACTGTGACGATTGGCCCTGCAAGGCCAGCCTTGCGGCGCTGGTATTTTGCCAGAGGCTGGTAGCCGGTTCTCTCCGCCTCGCTGCGTATCCGCTCCCGAAGTTCGGCGCTCATGGTGGCGTTGCCGCTAAAATAACGGGAGATGGTGGCGGGGGAAACACCGCAAAGTTTTGCAAATTCACTGATATTCATTCTTGTAATCCACCTTATCTTGCCGCTTTGCGCCCAAAGCGAACGGCATACGAAAATAGGAGCCCGATATGACAATTGTACTCGATAAAACCATTTTATTCCACCCTGAGAATGACAGGACGAACCATTTTGTGGAGTTTGTTCTGCCAAAGGACTATCACACCCTGCGCTGCGAGTGCAGCTATAGCCCCAAAAGTGTGGAGAATAAGGAACTGGCCCTGCGCAGTGCACGGGCCAATATTGGGCGGTATGTGCCGCGCTACCAGCAACACCTATACACAAAGCAGCTCGCCATGGAGGTGCATCTGGTGAATCTGCTCACCTTTTCGCTGGATTATGAGGGCAGCTATCTGGGCTGCGCCCACAGGCATGATTTTCATCAGGTACACAGCTTGGCAAAGGAGGCGTCCAGCCCAGGTTTTGTGCGCCATGCGGCCAGTGCGGGCAACTGGCGGGCCGTTATCAGCGTGCACTCCATCACATCCGCCGAGGTTGCGTACCACCTCACCATTACGGCACTGGAAGAAGGGGAGATACTGTGATTGAATACAGGGCGATGGAGATGCATTCCCACACCTTGCACAGCGACGGGCAGTTTACCGTAGCTGAACTTTGCAAGGCCTGTAAGGAAAGGGAGCTGGACGGCGTGGCGCTTACCGACCACAACACCCTTTCGGGCTGCGCCGAGGCTACGCCCGAACTACAGGCAGACACCCTGCCGGTGGTAGACGGCATAGAGTGGACCACCTTTTATGGCCATATGCTGGTGCTGGGCGCCGACGCTTATGTGGATTGGCGCAGCGCCACCCCCGATACCATTGACGCCTACACAGAGGCCATACAAAAGGTAAACGGCGCGGTGGGGGTGGCCCACCCCTATTCCCTGGGCAGCCCGTTTTGCACAGGCTGCCACTGGGTTTTTTCTGTGCGCAACTGGGAAACGGTGGACTATATTGAGGTGTGGTCGGGGGAATTCCCCCAGTTTGAGCCCATCAATGAGCCCGCCTACCAGTTTTGGACAGACCTGTTAAACCAGGGGCACAAGCTAGCCGCCACAAATGGGCGAGACTGGCACGGCCCCGACGGTGACAAAAAGCCGCATATGCCCGTAACCTATTTGGGGGTAGAGGGGGGCACAGTGAATAACGTGACGGCCCGTGAAGCCCTGCATTCGGGCCGCAGCTATGTTACCAGCGGCCCGGCCCTGGCGGTTAAGCTGGTGCAGAGGGGCCTTAGCTACGGGCTGGGCGAAACGGTGCGGCCGGGTGAAGCTGCGGTGTGCTGGCAACTGGATTGCAGCGTGCGTAAAGCCCAGTGGGAGGCCTTTGGCATACAGCCCAAAGAGGTGGTGCTGATACAGAACGGCGCGCCGGTGGCAAGCCTGCCCTGTGGGGGGGCAATGGTAGAGGAAGGGTGTTTTACCCTGCCACTGTGGCCCGGCTGGCTGCGCCTTGAGGTGACGGGTGAATATATGGGGAAGGAAGCTCAACTGCTCGCCTTTACCAGCCCTATTTATATAGGGGAATAACACCCTGCTTTTTGGCTCTGTCCATCCCACTCGTATGCCGCAGAGTAAAATAACAAACAAGAATACAAAAATGGGGCTGCCGCAAAATGATTTGTAAAAATCAAAATGCAACAGCCCCCTTGTTATGCCCTGTTCCGCTACTGTTTTTCCCACTCCCGTTCTTTCAGGTTGGTATAGATATATACCACCGCTGAAACCGAACAGATGAGGAACATAATCACCGATACGGTGGCCGTTCGTTCCATGTTGCCATATTTTGTGAACTGGTCAAACAGAGAGATACCCAGCATTTTGGGGTTGGTAGACCCCATGATGAGGTAGGCGGTGGTGAAGGAACCCACGTTGCCCATGAATACAAAGGTGGCGGCCACCATCACATCTTTAATCGAAAGCGGTAAAATCATGCTAAAAAATACCCGCAAGCGGCTGGCCCCCACGTCCCGCGCGCCTTCCACAACAGAATCGGGAATGCTGGAGAGGGCCGAGGCGATAAGCATGGCGGAAAAGGGAATGTTGAACCAAAGGTTCATAAGAACCAGGCCGCTGGTATTGAACATCAAGGCGGGGCGGAAATCCTGCCCAAAAAGCAGGGAGATACGGTTGATGACCCCGGTGTCTTTGATAATAACAATTACGGCGTAGGTTGCCACCATGCCCGGTATAAAACGGGGTATCAGGTATAGTTTGCCTATCAGGCCGCTCACCTTGTTTTTTACAAACCGCAGGTACAGGGCAAGGGCATAGGCAATTACCGTGGAAAGAACCGCCGTGATGACCACCACAAAAAGCGTATACAGGATATTGGCCCGTTCCCGCTCATTGGTGAAAAAGTACACATAGTTTTCCAGTGTAAAGCCGCTTTGGCCGCGCACCTGGAAGGAGCGTAATATGGAGTTTACAATGGGGTAGGCCACAATGGTGATAACCACAATAAAAGCCGGCAGCACAAGCAAAAAAGCATAGAACAGGGTTTTTGCCCTCTTTTTCCGAATGTATTCGTTCAGCATGATGTTTCCACCTCAGTTGCCCCGCTGCCGGGGTTGGTTTTTGAAAAGGGGCGAACGCCAAACTTCGGCGTCCGCCGGGTGTGTGCAGTGGTGGTGCTTAGGCTAGGGTGGCAATCTCCTCTTCCCAGCGGATGTTGAAATCCTGATAAAGTTCGCCAATGCTCTGGGTGCGGAAGTTGGTCACGTCCAGGTCGGCTATCAGGGTAGAGGCCTCGCTCTCCACCGGGATAAGCGGAATGGCGGCAATTTCGGTCAACTGCATGGCCTGGGCTTCGGGCGAGAGCACAAAGTTCATAAAATCGTGCGCGCCCTCGGGGTTACTGCCAAAAGTGGGTATCGCCAGGGTGTTTACAGCGCCCGTGAGAGAGGGCTCAATCTGGTAAATTTTGGTGGTAGCGGGCAGGGTGCCCTGCTGAATTTGGCTGATGGCCATATCGGCCCAAATGGGGCACATGTCAATTTGCCCCTCCGCCAAAAGGTCCAGCGAGCCTTGGTTTTTGTTGGGGTATACCACACGCCCGCCGCTTTGGTACAGGAAGGGGTGAATCTCGGCCAGGTAGCCAAACCCTGCGTCCCACTCTTCCATCCATTTGGGGTCATTGCTCATCAGGGCTTCTTCGGGCATCAGGTTGTACACGCTGGTACGGGCATAACTATCGCCCGCGCCGCCGGTGCCGGGGGTGTTGTAGGTAAAGCGGCCGGGGTTTTCCTCAATCCACGCCGTCAGTTCATCCACCGTTTTGGGCGGCTCGGGAATTGCCTCAGAGTTATAGGCCATTACTACGGTGGTGCCGCGGTAGGGCATAAAAAACTCGGGCCCAATGGGGGGGCGCACGCTGATGTTTTCAAGGTTTGGAATTTTGGCGGGGTCGTAAGGCATCATCATATCGGGGGCTTCACTCAGCAGACGGGCCGTTTGGTCGTCGCCCAGTTCCACCACGTCAAAATCGGTGTCTTTCTGCTCGGCGCCCCAGGCGGCAAGCAGTTTGTCGTCAATGGTTTGCCCGCCCGCACCGGCCGGTAAAAACTGTAAGGCGGCTGTGTGCCCATTTGGGTTGTACTCTTTGCTGGTGTTGAACATCTCCACCCATTTTTCATAAAGTACGCGCATATTGTCCGAGCCCGCCACCCAAATATTCAGGGCCTTGCCCTCGGCGGTGGCCGCCGCTTGGCTGCTTGCCCCGGCCGAAGAACTGCCCGCAGGCGCAGATGTGGCAGGCGTAGCGGAACTGCTGGCGCCACCGCAGGCGGTAAAGGTGCCAATTGCCAAAGCCGTGCTTAAAATGAGTGCCAATTTCTTTTTCAAAATTCAATATCCTCCTTTGTGTTTTGGCCTTCTAGTGAAAAACTTTTTCGTTGGTATAAGAAAGGGAAACTCTGTCCCCAATACCCCAGTTTTGGAAATCCTCCCGCTGGATATAGCATTTTACCACCTGCTCATCCACCTGTACATTTACCTCCAGGTAGTGGCCCAACACCATAATGGTGCGCACCGTTCCATCCAGTTGCCCCGCGCCGTGCCCGGCGCGAATGGAAATGTCCTCAGGCCGTATGGCCCGTGTGCCGCTTTCGCCCTCTAAAAAGTTCATTTCCCCAATAAAATCTGCCACATAGCGGCTTTGCGGGTGGTCATAAATCTCGGTGGGGCTGCCCACCTGTTCAAAAACGCCCTTGTTCATCACCACAATGCGGTGGGAGATTGCCATGGCCTCCTCTTGGTCATGGGTTACAAAAACCACGGTGATGCCAAGCTTTGTTTGAATACGCACCAGTTCTTCACGCATCTGCGTGCGAATTTTGGCGTCAAGCGCCGAAAAAGGCTCGTCCAACAGCAACACCTCGGGCTGTAAAAGCAGGCTGCGCGCTATGGCAATGCGCTGCTGCTGCCCGCCGGACAACTGGCCGGGATACTTTTTTTCCGAGCCGGACATGCTCACCATTTTCATCATATCGTCAATGCGCAGAGCTATATCGCTTTTGGGCATTTTGCGCAGCTTTAAGCCAAAGGCCAGGTTTTCGTAAACCGACATATGCGGCCAGAGGTTATAACTTTGGAATACCATGGCCGTGGGCCGTTTTTCAGGGGGCAGCATGGCAATGCTTTCACCGTTGATGGTGATATCCCCTGCATTGATATCTAAAAAGCCACCTATTGTGCGAAGAATGGTTGTTTTACCGCAACCAGAGGGCCCCAGCATGGTTACAATTTCACCGGGGTAAACGTCCAGGTTGATATGTTCCACGCCGTCGCCGTTTCCATATTTTTTTGTCATGTCTATAATGCGCAGTTTGGGCCCGTTTACGGTGTTTTCGGCCATCTTTTCTTCCTCCGTTTACCTTGCTATTTCAGTTTAAAGCCGCTGGAAATGGCTTCCGGGCCCACATAACGCCGCAGTAACACCAGCAGTATAATCGTGGGTATCATCATCAGCAGCGCGTACACGGCCGCAGCCATTACGCTGTAGTCTGAAATGACGGTGTACATCATAACGGGCATGGTTTGAAACTGTGGAACGCCCACCAATAAGGTGCCCTGTGCCTCATCCATAGAACCCAAAAAGGTGTAAATAGAGGCAACCGCAATGCCCGGCATGGCCATGGGCATGGTCACTTTTAAAAAGGTACGGAATGGCCCGGCCCCCACATCGCGCGAGGCTTCCTCCTGTTGGCGGTGAACGCTGCTGAAGGCGCCGGTGGGAATCCACACCATAAACATCATGGTGTTTATCATGTGGATGATAACCACACCCAGGAAGGTGCCCATAAGGCCCAGTTTGTAGTACATGATGCCAATGGAGGTGTATAGGCCTATTTTGGGAAAAGCGTTTGTGAGCATAAAAGAGAACATGACCAGCCGCCTGCCGGGAAAACGAAACCGCGCCAAGCCGTAGGCGGCGGGTAAACAAATGAGCAGAGACAAAAGGGTGGTGGCCGCCGCAAACATAAAGCTTTGCGCTATAGCGGTAAGGAGGGTTTTTTGAGAAAACACATATTCCCACCACTTGAAGCCGAACTTTGAGGGGATTAAGTCAGGATAGTTGTACAACTCTGCAAATGCCAGCATCAATAGGTTGGTTAATGGCCCATAGAAAAACAACAGAAATATGGCCAAAAATAAAAAATCCAAAAACTTTTTACGGCCCACGGCCCTGTAGTAGTTCTTGGGGTTCAACATTTTGAACATGTGAAACCTCCCCCATACAACAAAAATGGTTTCTGAAATCAAAACAGATGTAATTTATGAGATGTTTTGCAAAGCATAGCATTGAAATTGACAAAATGCAACGAAATTCCATAAAATTGTTGAAACTTTGGCGTTCTAACTAGCACATTTGAATAGCTGTTGGTCAAACTTGCTGAAAATTATTACAAAATTATTACTGAAAATACAAATTGGTTTCATTTATATTTTACGAAGATGAGATATACTTTCCTATAATATTCATAATTATGTATATAAATTATTTGAAACCATAATTGATTGCCATGGAAATACCTTTGCGCAACTTTAGATGCGTCCTCAGCATTTCGGCTTGCCAACGGCTGTAAGATGGAGTAGTATATCCACAATTGCCATTGTAGAATACGAATGTTAAAGGAATACAATGGGTTTCGTAAAATTTACAGCAGATTTCTGAAATTAATTTACGGGGGGTGGGAGGCGTGCAGTGGCTATCCTATCTGCGCGAGTTAAACCTATTATCCATTTTGCTTCGCATCGCCCTTGCCATGCTGATAGGCGGTGTTTTGGGCAGCGAGCGCGGCCGAAAAAACCGCCCGGCTGGTTTGCGCACCTATATGCTGGTATGTGTGGGCAGCGCTATGGTGATGATGACCAACCAATATGCCTACCAGTTGGACATGGCAAGCGACCCTGTACGCATGGGCGCTCAGGTCATCAGCGGCATTGGTTTTTTGGGGGCAGGCACCATCATTGTTACCCGGCGCAACCAGGTAAAGGGCATTACCACGGCGGCTGGGCTTTGGGCATCGGCCTGTGGCGGGCTTGCGGTGGGTATTGGCTTTTATGAAGGGGCTATAATAGGCGGTGGGGCCATCTTTGTCATTATGGTATTGATGCAGCGTTTGGACGAGACGATTCACCAGCGTTCCAACTATATAGAGCTGTATGTGGAATATGACAAAAGCCGCCCTTTTAGCGATTTTATCGATTATGCTGAAGGCTATGGCTTTACCATTGGGGATATCCATATTAGCGAGGGCAAAAAGGCGGAAGAAATGCACTATTGTGCGGTTTTACTTGCAAAAAGTAAGATGCGGCGCACCCACCTGGAAATGCTGCGGACGCTAAAAAATGCGCCCGGTATGATTTTTGTGGAAGAGATTTGAGATGATAGAAAATGCCTTTAAAATGTGGTGGCAAAAGGAGTAACTGTATGAAACTGACCGTGATAGGCGGAGGCGGGGTGCGCAGCCTTTTTCTTGCAAAAAGCATTGCGCAGCAAGCGGCGCAGCTGCAAATAAGCGCCCTGTGGCTGATGGATACCGATGCGCAAAAGCTGCGCCTGTTTGGGGGGCTGGCCCAAGGCGTTGCCCAGCGGCTGGCGCCGGAGATGGAGTGTGTGCTTACCCCAAGCGCAGAGGATGCCATACGCGACGCCGACTATATTATTACCACCATCCGTGTGGGGGGCGACGATGCACGGGTGAAAGATGAACGCATTGCCCTTTCGCTTGGCGTGCTTGGGCAAGAGACCACCGGGGCCGCGGGGTTTTCTTACGCCATGCGCTCGGTGCCGGTGCTGCGGCACTACTGTGAGTTGGTCAAAAAACTGGCCAAACCAGGCGCAAAGGTGTTTAACTTTACAAATCCGGCGGGCCTTGTATCTCAGGCTTTGCGGGATGCAGGCTACGATTTCTCTTTTGGCATATGTGATGCGCCCAGTGGCATGTTGGCCCAGTTTGCGGCGCTGTATGGCGCCATACCCAGCCGTATTTCGGGCCGTTTATACGGCCTAAACCACCTGTCCTTTTTCCAAAGCATCTGCCTGGATGGGGAGGAGCTGATGCCCCGCCTTATGGCAGACCCCGAGGCCTATGCCAAAACCGACCTGCGCTTTTTTAGCCCCGAACTGGTGGCCCACCTAGGCTGTGTACCCAACGAGTATTTGTATTATTACTATTACCGCGAAAAAGCCGTGGAAAATATCCTAAGCGCCCCCAGCACCCGCGGCGAAAGCATTGCCAAAATCAATGCCCAGATGCTGAAAGAACTGGGCAGCCTGGATGCCGGCCAAAATTTTGACGCCGCCTTAAGATGTTTTGAAAAATGGTATGGGATGCGGGAAGACAATTATATGGCCAGCGAGACGGGCGTAAAACGGGAGAAACCCTGGACTTTTGACCTGTACGGCGCAGACGGTGGCGGTTATGCGGGGGTGGCCCTGCAATATATCCGTATTGCCCAAACGGGCGGCAACGGGCAGATGATCCTCTGTGTGCCCAATGCGGGGGCCATTCCCGACATGGCGGATGACGATGTGGTGGAGGTGAGCTGTGACATCGGCCCAGCGGGGGTATCTCCCCACCGTTTTTCCGCCCTGCCACAGCGTAACATGGAGCTGATTCGCCGTGTGAAGTTTTACGAAAAAATGGGGGCCGAGGCCATTTTACAGCATAACCGCGCCGCCGCCGTGGATGCTTTGATGATGCATCCGCTGGTCAACTCCTGGTCGCTGGCCGAGGAATTGTGCGAGGCCTATTACCGGCACAATGCGGCCTATCTGTAGGCCAAGCTGTTAATAGGATTAGCCACCGGCGCAACACCCAAAAAAGGAGCCATAAACTATGTCATTTGTAGCAGCAGCGGGCATTATGAACCTTGATTTGATCTATGCGGGGCTGGATGCCCTGCCGCAGGAGGGGCGGGAGGTATTTGCCGAACAGTTCAGCGTCCAATTGGGCGGGGGGGTGGTTGCCACCATGGCCACCTTGCGGGCCCTGGGCGTACCCACAAAGGCAGCCACCTATTGGGGGGAAGATTTATTTTCAAACTTTGCTGCGGCGGAAATTCAAAAGTACGGGGTGGAAATGCACAACCTGCATGTCCGTTCCGGGGGCATTCCTCTTTCAATCACCAGCATCGCCGTCACCCCGCGAGACCGCACCTTTTTATCCTACATCGATTGGCCTGAAATTGACGCCGAAGCGGAGGCGAAGGTGTACGAGCTGTTTAAGGGGGCGCGGGTGGTGGAAATGCAGCCGGGCTACCTGGGCGCTTACCGCCGCTTAAAGGCCGAAGGGGCGCAGCTTGTGCTGGACCTTGGCTGGGACGATGATATGAGCACCCAAAAATATCACGAATACCTGGAACTGGCCGACTATTTTACCCCCAACCGCGACGAGGCAATGAAAATTACGGCGGCCGCTACCCCGGAAGAAGCCGCCGAAAAATTGCGGAAATATTTTGATAAAGTGATTGTGAAGCTGGACAGCGAGGGTTGCCTGGTTTTGGAAGAGGATAAACGTTATGTGGTAAAAAGTATACCGCAGTATACCCGCCGGGATTCCACCGGCGCGGGCGACGCCTTTATTGCGGGGCTGATGTACGGCATATTCCATGGCAGGCCACTGCAAGAAGCTGTGCTATATGGTAACATAACAGGTGGGAACTGTGTGGCGCAGCTTGGCTGCCTGAACAAACTTTTGGCGGAACGGGAGCTGCTGGCATTGGCAAACGCGCATAAGCACTGCATTCAAATGCTATAGATGGGGGAACTGGATGAGCCAGGTTGTATACGATGTTGTGGTGATAGGCGGGGGGGTGTGCGGCTGTTCGCTGCTGTACGCCTTAAGTTCTTATCGCTTGAAAACTTTGCTGCTGGAAAAAGAAAATGATGTGGGAATGGGCGCCACCAAAGCCAATTCGGCCATTGTGCACGCGGGGTATGACCCCGCGCCAGGCAGCCTGATGGCCCGCAGCAACGTGCAGGGTGCTGCGCTTATGCCCTCTTTGTGCGCGGCCTTGGATATTCCTTACAAACGCACAGGCTCGCTGGTGCTGGGCTTTGCGGGCGACAAAGAGACGATAGAGCACCTGTGCGAAAAAGGCATTAAAAATGGGGTGGAGGGCCTGCGCATACTGCCACAGGCGGAGGTTCTGCGCCTGGAACCCGCTTTGAACCCCGAAGTGGAGTGTGCGCTGCACGCCCCTACGGCGGGTATTGTAAGCCCCTGGCAGCTGGCCTTGGCGCAGGCCGAGGCGGCCCTGCGGCAAGGGGCCGAATTACGGCTGGAAAGCCCTGTGCAAGCCTTGCGCCGCCAAGGGGAGGGCTTTGTGATACAAACCCCCGGTGGGGAGGTTCACACGAGGTTTTTGGTGAATACCGCCGGGGTGTTCAGCGATGCCGTGACGGCCCTGTTAGAACATCCCAGCTACACCATCCAGCCCAGCCGGGGGCAGTACTATCTGCTGGATAAAGCCCAGGGGGAACTGGTGAACTCTATCATCTTTCAGTGTCCCACGGTGGCGGGCAAGGGTGTGCTGGTGGCCCCCACGGTGCACGGCAATTTGATAGTGGGCCCCAATAGCACCCCGGCAGCGGACCTTTCCACCACAGCCGAGGGGCTGGCAGACATCCGCAAAAAGGCGCTGCGCTCGGTGCCGGGCATTCAGTTTGGGCAAAGCATCCGCAATTTTGCGGGCCTGCGCGCCCGCAGCAATCGGCCGGATTTTATCCTACGCGCCTCGGCGCAAAACCCCGGCTTTTTTGAGATGGGGGGAATCAAATCTCCTGGGCTTACCGCGGCCCCCGCCCTGGCCTTAGAGATGGTGCAGATGCTGGCAAAGGGCGGTTTGGCCCTGAATAAGCGGGAAACCTTTGCCCCGGTGCGCAAGGTTTTGCGTTTTCATACCTTAAATGCCCAGCAAAAGGCCGAAGCGGTGAGGAAAAACCCTTTGTATGGCAAAATAGTTTGCCGCTGCGAAAGCGTAACAGAGGGGGAGATACTGGATGCGCTGCATTCCCCCATTCCGCCGCGCTCGCTGGATGCGGTAAAGCGCCGGTGCAACCCCGGCATGGGGCGCTGCCAAGGCGGGTTTTGCGGCCCCAAGGTGCTAGCCATACTGGCCCGTGAACAGGGGAGGGAAAAAACCGAAATACCGCTGGACCGCAATGGCATGAACCTGCTGGTGGGCGAAACCAAAAATGGCCAAGGCCGCCAAGGGGGTAAGGCCAGATGAACCGGTATGATGTGATTGTGATTGGCGGCGGCCCGGCGGGAATGGCCGCCGCACTTGCGGCCAAGCGGCAGGGGGCCAAAAAGGTGCTTTTGCTGGAACGGGAGAACTGCCTGGGCGGCATCCTCAACCAGTGCATACACAGCGGGTTTGGGCTGCACCATTTTAAACGGGAACTTACCGGCCCCGAATACGCCGAGCAGTTTATAGATGAGCTGAGCGGGGAGACGGTAGAGGTGCTTTGTGGGGCCACCGTGCTGGAACTAAACGCCCAGAGGCAGGTTTGGGCCGTACACCCAAAACTGGGGTACAGGCGGCTTACTGCCGGGGCGGTTGTGCTGGCCATGGGCTGCCGCGAGAGAACCCGCGGGGCCATTGGCATTGCGGGCAGCCGCCCCGCCGGGGTTTTTACCGCCGGGGCCGCCCAGCTTTACATGAATATAGAGGGCTACCAGGTGGGGCGCAGGGCGGTTATTCTGGGCTCGGGCGATATCGGGCTGATTATGGCCCGCCGCCTGACACTGGAGGGCGCGGAGGTGGAGGGCGTATATGAAATTATGCCGCACCCCGGCGGCCTACAGCGCAATATTGTGCAGTGCCTGAACGATTTTTCCATTCCGCTGCACCTCTCTCACACCATAGCTGAAATTCAGGGCGAGCGGCGGGTGGAGGCCGTAGTGATACAGCAGGTGGATGAAAACCGTGTTCCCATCCCCGGCACGCAGCGGCGCGTGCCCTGCGATACGGTGCTGCTTTCGGTGGGGCTTATCCCAGAGAACGAACTGACGCGGATGGCGGGACTGGCCATAGATAGCACCACCGGCGGCCCGGTGGTGTATGAAAATATGGAGTGCTCCGCACCGGGTATTTTTGCCTGTGGAAATGTGGCGCATGTGCACGACCTGGTGGATTTTGTAACAGCCGAAAGCCTGCGTGCGGGGGCTGCCGCGGCAGATTTTTGCAAACAGGGGGCCTGTGAGCAAAAAACAGAACTGGCCCTTAAGCCGGGGGCGGGCCTTAGCTATGTATTGCCCCAAAAGCTGCACGCTAACAGCCTGAATGCCAAGCTAGAGGTGTTTTTGCGGGTGCGCAGTACAATGCGCAACGCGTGTTTGGCGGTATATGCCGGCGGCGAGCGGATAGCACATTTTCGCCGGGAGCACATGGCCCCCGGCGAAATGGAGAGACTGGTTTTGCCACCCAAGATACTGGAGAGGGTGACTGGCGACACCCTAACCATAACGGCAGAGGAGGCGGGCGATATATGACCGAACTAATTTGCATAGGCTGCCCACGGGGCTGCCACTTAACGGTTTGGGAAGAAAACGATTTTGCCGTAAAAGGGGCGGGCTGCGAAAAAGGCCTTGCCTATGGCCTGGAAGAACTGCAAAACCCCACCAGGATACTCACCTCAACCGTGCGTATTATAAAAGCGGAGATTCCGCGCCTTCCGGTTAAAACAGATGCCCCCCTGCCCAAACATCTGATGCGGGAGGCTATGGCCCTGCTGGACGAAATATGCCTTACGGCGCCGGTAAAACGGGGGCAGATGGTGGCCAACAATGTACTGGGAACCGGTGTTAATTTTGTTGCCACACGCAGTTTGGGGGTTTTTACTCCTTAACGGCCCCGGCCGTCATGCTGGAGACGACCTGCTCTTGGAATACGGCAAACACCACGATAGAGGGGATGACGGCAATGGTGACCGCCGCAAAAAGCGCGGTGTAGTTAAAGCTGAATTGCGCCGTAAAATAGGAGAGAGAGAGCGGCAGGGTGCGGGCGCTCTCGCCGCTGGTTAACACTAAGGCAAAGGTAAATTCGTTCCAGTTGTTCAAAAAGGCCAGTACTGCCGCGCTGGTAAGCCCGCCCTTTGCGCAGGGCATCATAATTTGGAAAAAGGTGCGCACAAATCCGGCCCCATCCACATAGGCGGCCTCTTCCATGCTGCGGGGCAGGGTGCCAAAGGTGCCGCGCATAATCAGCAGGCTCATGGGCAGGTTTAGCGCCGTATACACCAGTATCAGCCCGGCCTTTGTGTCATACAGCCCCAGGCTGTTCACCACGGTGTATACAGGGTGCAAAAGGGCCGTCATGGGTATGACCAGCGACAGGGAGAGCATGAGGTACAGCGCGTTTTTAAAACGGAACTGGCACCGC
The DNA here is from genome assembly GCA_964550985.1 of uncultured Oscillospiraceae bacterium. GTDB lineage: Bacteria > Bacillota > Clostridia > Oscillospirales > Ruminococcaceae > JAAYCI01. Next base: position 14,535 of record CAZKBM010000028.1, on the reverse strand, counting down.
GCAAACACATAGCCCGCCATGGCCAAAAACAGCACATTTAACGCCGTGGCTACGGCGGTTACCACAATGCTGTTAAAAAAGAACTTCAGTATGGGCGATATCTGCAAGGCCTGCACATAGCCGGTAAAAGAAAAGCTTGTGGGCAGGGCAATGCCGTTGGATAAAATTTCGGCGTTGGATTTGAAGGAGGACATGATCACCCAGAAAATAGGGAAGAGGGCCACCACAACACACCCGGCCAAAAACAGGTATTTCAGCACAAAAAAAACGCGCTCTTTGCCGTTTAGCATTTTAAAAGAAGCATTCAATGTGATCCCCCCTAGTAGTCGTCTTCATTTACCTTAAACGCCTTGTTGATTATCGTCATTACCACAATGCCCAAAAGTACAATTACCACGCCAATGGTGTTGGCGTAACCGTAGTTGTTTTCTCCCTTGTATACGCCATAAAGCAGCAGGGGCAGGTTGGTTGTGGCTTTGCCCGGCCCGCCGTTGGTGGTAATGTAGATGAGGTCAAACATCTGTAGCATGTAGGTAGCGCCCATCACCATGGTTGTGCCAATAATTTTTTTCAGCAGCGGCAGCATCACATACATATCGGTTTGGATATTGCTGGCTCCGTCCACACGCGCCGCCTCCAGTATGGATTCATCCACCGAAAGCGCCTGGGCCAGCACCAGGGTGGTGGTGTAGCCGGCAAAAATTACCCAGGTCATGGTGACGGCGGGAAAGGCCGTGGCGGTTTCCATCAGCCAGTTGCGTTCCAGGTTTTCAAGCCCTACCAGCCGCAGGGCCGAATTAACAACGCCAAACGTAGGGTTAAAAATATTGAGGAAAATCATGGCCATTGCGGCGTTAGAAATGATATTTGGCACCATATAAGCCGTGCGCACAAATTTCCAGCCACGGGGTTTTTTATACAGCAGCAAGGCCACAAAAACCCCAAGCGCAACGTGTAAAATACACTGAATCAAAATCCACAAAACGGTATTGCCAAAAGCCTGCTTAAAGGCAGCGTCTTGAAACATTTCAATATAATGCTTCAGGCCCACAAAAGCCATGCCGCTTGTGGTAAGGCGGTAGTCAAATAGGGAGGTGATAAACACCATGCACAGCGGTACAGCGTAAATCAGTAAAAACAGAATGACCGCCGGGGCCAAAAAAACCGGCACCCACCCCTTCTTTGTTTTCATATCGTTTTTTCCTTTCCCCTTTTTTACCCATATAGCCGCTTACCGGCGGGCCGCTTTGCCCTGTAATAGAAAACCCGCCTTTCGGCGGGCCTTCCCACACAGGGGCGCATGGAAGATTCGCATTAAACGTTCTTGGCAGCGCCGTCCGTCATTGCCTGGCAGAACTGTTCCGGGGTAATTTCCCCCGATGCGAGCAAGGGCAGTTGCTGAGACACCACATCCAATAAATTGGGGAACATGGTGGCCTGCATATTGTCGGTACGTATTTCCGTCAGGTTTACCTGGTCCAGCAAATCTACCAGCAGGGGGTATTTTTGTTTGGCGGCATCGGTAATTTCCACACTGGGCGAGGCAGGCACCATGCCCTGCTGCTCCAGCGCTACCTGCTGGGCATGTTCCGAGGTGAAAAACTTCACCATTTCAATGGCGGCTTCCTGCACTTTGGGGTCCTTTTGTTTGGTCACAATATAGCCCTGGATGGGGGCCTCGAATACAAAGTTCCCGGGGTAGATGGCCGCGCCCACCTTGGCGGCAAAGTCCTCGGTGGTTTTGGTGGTGTCCGCAAAATCCCCTATCATCCAAGGGCCGTTCGCAATCATGGCGGCCTGGCCCGAAAGGAAGTTGTTCGCGGCGTGTTCGTACTTTCCGCCAATGGCGTCTTTTGTTGTGTATTCCTGTAAAATCTTTTGGATATTGGCCGCGGCGTCAATTACGGGCGGAATGTTGTAATCGGTGGGGTTCATGGTTTGCATAAATTTTAAGCCTTCATCGCCCGAGGTGGCAATCATGGCGCCCATCCAAAGCGTGGTTACCCAGGCCGAGTCGGCCGTATCCATGGCCATGGGGGTTATACCCGCGGCTTTCAGTTTTTCACACTGTTCAAAAAACTCTTCCCAGGTTTTGGCGGGCTCGGCAATGCCGGCTTTTTCAAACAGTTCTTTGTTGTAAAAATAACCAACGGGCGAACCTTCGGAGGAAGAGGCGTAGATCACGCCATCCCGGCTGTTGGTGGCAAGCATCGCGTCAGACATCAGCGCTTTCCACTCGGGGTCGTTATTGATTGTGTCGGTCAGGTCCACGGCTAGGTCTTTGGCCACCACAAGGTCTAGCAGGTTATAGCCGCCGCCATAAATCACCGGGGGGAGGTCGCCCGTACCAAGCTGCACCTTAATTTTATCCACATAGTTTGCGTCGCCGGGCACATCTTCTTTTTTAATCTCATACTTCCCGGCGTACTGCTCGTTAAACTCCTTGATAAGCTGTTCCACAACCGGGGCTGCGGTGTTTACCCCGCACTGGAAGGTGGGGTATTGAATGGTTACAACCCCGCCCGCTTCTGTATTGCCCGCAGCCGAGCCGCTGGCTGCCGCATTGCCGGTGGCCGTACCGCCACAGCCTGCCAGGGCGGCGCCAAACAGTGTTAAAGCCAGCGCACCCGCAAATAGTCGCTTTTTCATCATGAAACCTTTCCTCCTCTTTCTCTGCTAAAATGTTGGGCAAACTGCCTGTATAACCTATATGAGAAACTGTAATAAGTATAGCCTATATCTTTTTTGGGCAACAAGCATCATTTCGCCCCTTTGCTGGTAGGATATTGTCGCCTTGCCCACAAATGGGCCCTCGCGCCTTTGCTTTATGCGGCAAGGTTAGAGGGCAGGCAGGAAAATATGGCTCTTATTCTGGTAATTCTTTGTGGTTTTCATGTTTTAATTTCATAAAATTGCAAAAGATATGTTAAACTGTTTATAGTAATAGTATAAACTGTGGAAGGTATGACGGCAAAAGCGAACGGCTTGGGGGGCGGAGAATGAAAAAGCATAGGCGAATGTCCTTGGCCATGTTGGCGGCGCTTCTGTGTATAGTGCTTGCCGTTAGCCCCATTTTGGGCTCGGCCGTATATTTCACACAAAATGTCTCCCGTAAGCTGGAAAATATGGCGCGCTCCTCGGCCGAATTATGCCTTGCGCAACTTTCTGAAAATATGGAAAATACCATGAATTCTATCCGCAGCAGTATCTTTTTGCTTACAACCAATAGCAGCGTACGCGCCATAATGGCCTCGGAAACACAGGTGGACACGGTACAAAAGCAAGCCATGGAAGACGAACTGGGGCAAATTCTGCTCTATTCCGCCGCGTGGAACCTAACCAGCTTAAAAGGTGTTTACCTGTATAAAGGGGACGGCACCTATTTTACCATGCTGCGCGAGGGCATCTATAACAGTGCGGCGCAGCGCACCGCCGAAGTGTACCGGCGTACCAAAGGCCAAAATTCGGCGCGAGAGCTGCTGACCTTTGAAGACTTCCCCGGCTATGCCTATTGTGTGGTGGATTATACGGACCTGGAACTGATGAACCCCCGCGGCAAGATGATTTTTGAACTGCACTTTGGGGGCCTGAGTGGAACGTCGTATATCACATCACTCTATTCGGGCGCAAAGGTTTTTCTTGTGGGGCCAAATAACAGCTTGTACTTCGCCTCTGATGAAGCCGCAACGGCCGATTTTTTGCCCTTCCTCCACACAAGGGGCGCAGGGGAGGCGGATTCTGTAAAAATCGGGGATGAGGCATATTACCATGCCCAGCACAGGGTCTCGGGCTACGATATTCGGATTGACGCCTTTCTTCCCCGAGCGGAAATTTTGGCTTCGGTCAACACCGTTGTACGTGTCTACCTAATTGTATCCCTGGCCATTTTGCTGGCTACCCTGGCGCTGGGGGCGCTAGCCTATGTTCTGCTTACCGGGCCATTGCGGCGCATGGTGGCAACCATTTACCGCATGGCAAGGGGCGACCTTAGCGTGCGGATGGAAGCTACCCCCTATAAAGAAACAGAGCAGATTGTTACGGCGTTTAACACCTTGGGAGATGAACTGAAAGAGCTTTTTGCCAAGGTGTATGAGCAAGGCCTGACACTGCGTGAGGCCGAGTTTGAACTGCTGGAATCTCAGATAAGCCCGCATTTTATTTTTAATGTGCTGGAATCCATCAACATGCGCGCGGCACAGGCCGGGCAGATGGATGTTTGCCAAGTGGTAACCAGCCTTGCGGAACTTTTACGCGCCAATATATTGCATAAAGGGCGGCAAAAGGTGACATTCCGGCAGGAGCTTGAATACGTGAACTATTACCTCAGTTTGCAAAAAATGCGCTTTGAAGACAAATTAAACTATAGTATTGAATTTGCCGATGAGGATGTGCTGAACTGTTACTTGCCAAAATTAACCATTCAGCCGCTGGTAGAAAACGCCGTGGTGCACGGCACCCAAAAAAAGCGCTGTGGAGGCAGGGTGTCTGTGCGTATCTGGGAGGAGGACTGTATCTATATCCGGGTGCAGGATGACGGAGCTGGTTTTGACCCCGCCGCGCTTCCCAAAGAGGGGGATGGGGGCAACCACATTGCGCTAGAGAATGTATGTCGCCGTTTGGAACTGCTGTATGGCGCGCCCTATGGCATACAAATAAGCAGTGCTATAGGCAAAGGAACCATTGTAACCGTTACCGTTCCGCGCGATGAAAAGGGTGAATTGCTATGCTGAATGTATTGCTGGCCGACGATGAGGCCATGATTTGTAAGGGCCTGCGCAGCTGCATCAATTGGGCGGCGCTTGGGTGTAAGGTGGCGGCTACCGCCGGTGACGGGCTGGAAGTGCTGGAAAAAATGCGGGCATCGCCCGCGGATATTGTGGTAAGCGATATCCATATGCCGGGCATGGACGGGCTCAGCCTTGCCAAGTCACTTTTTGAGGAGTACCCCGAGACGAAGGTTATTATCCTGACGGGCTTTCCCGATTTTGCCTACGCCCAGCGCGCCATACAATACCATGTGGTAGATTTTGTGCTCAAGCCCACCTCGGCCGAGAAATTGGAAGGGGCGATAAGCAAAGCCGTAAATGAGATTGAAAAGCAACGCGGCCACCGTGCCCTGGTAGAGGGTATGCAGGTGAAAAGTGAGGAGAACATTCGCCTGCGGAGGGAGCGCCTGCTGTATGACCTCATTTTCGGCGCGCCGCCCTCGCTTTTGTACGCGCTGCAACAAGGTGGGGCCTATGGCCTGCGGCTCACCAATTATTATATCGTCAGTTTTGCGGTGTACCCAGAGGAGGAAGAGGAGGAGGACTACGATTTTTTTCGCCCGCTTGGCGAGGCCCAAAAGCTCATTGCCGAGGTATTCAGCACTTTTTCCCTTGGCTTTGTATCCCGTGGCGGGCGGGCCGCCTACCTGTTTATCGATGCCGAGGCCGACCTGGCTCTACCAGCTTACTGCCATGAGGCGGCGCGCATAGCGGATACCCTTACAGATTTTAGCATCTCGTTCGGCCTTTCCTCGCACTATACCGACCCCACCCGCATGCGCCAGGCCGCCGCAGAGGCCGACAGCGCCCAGCAATTTGCCGCCTCTAACCGAAATATCGGGGTGATGCGCTATTCCGATCTGCCGCATCTTACCGCAGAGGAAGGGATGTGGGTATCACGGCATCTAAAGCTGCTATCTTCGGCAATGGCAAACGGAAGCCTTGGCCAAACCGATGAACTATACGCTGTTTTTTGCCGTCACCTGGACGGCATAGCCTATGCCGAGGCGCGGCGTGTGTATGTTATTATTTATAACCTATGCGTAAGCCTGTTGTACGACCATGGGCTGGATGACGCCGACCAGCACGCGCAGATGCTCACACTGGATAGGGTGCTGGCAGAGGACCCAGCAGAAAAGGTGGCCGCACAGCTCGGGCGTTTTCTGCATGATATGGTGGCGCGTATCAGCCAGAACAGCGCAGGGATAGATTCGGTTGTCCTCCATATCAAAAGCTATATCCGGCAAAATTACAGGCAGGATCTTCCGCTGGAAACCTTGGCGGGTGTGGTGCACCTGTCTCCCAGCTACCTCTCTAAGTTGTTTAAAAAAGAGACAGGGGAAAATATTTCGGTTTTTATCCAGGCGGTTCGCATCGAACAGGCAAAATTACTGCTGCAAACCACAGATAAAAAAACCTATGAGGTGGCCGAAGAGGTGGGGATTTGTGACCCGGTCTATTTTTCCCGCATCTTCAAAAAGGTTACCGGGGTAAAGCCCAAGGATTATAAAGCGCTGTTTCAAAAAGAGTAAACCGACAGGATTTTTCGGTTTTCTGCCCGTTTTGTACTATCGCTGCACAAAGTTCCCATACTATACTGTTGTAAAATAAATGATTTTATTTAGGGAGGATCTATTCAAATGGCAATCAAACTTGGCGTTATTGGGCTGGGCGAGGTATCTCAGCTGATGCATCTGCCCATCCTGCATGACCTTACCGAAAAATACGAGATAGAGGCGATAAGCGATGTATCCCCCTCGCTGGTGGAGTTTGTAAAAAAGAAATACCATATCCCTGGGGCCTACCTGGACGGTTTAGAGCTGATACAGGACAGCGACATTGACGCTGTGCTTATCCTCTCGCCAGACCAGTTCCACGGCCAATATATCAAGGCGGCGCTGCAGCGTGGGCTGCATGTATTTGTAGAGAAACCCGTCACCCTGTGCAAAGCTGAACTGCTGGAACTGATTGAGCTGAAAAAACAATACCCAAAACAGGTGGTCATGGTGGGCTATATGCGCCGCTATGCCTCGCCCTTGCTGCGCGCAAAAGAAATTATGACCGAGGACCCGAGGCCCATTCGGCACCTGCGCTTTCGCGATATAATTTTGGAGGGCCGGTTTTTTATTGACCAGACCCGCCCCATCTTCTACCCAAGCGACGTACCTGAGGCCGCCAAACAAGAGGGGGCACAGCGTAAACGCCAGCAGTTGGATAGCGCCCTTGGCGAAGGTGCAAGTGACGCCCAGCGCACCGCTTATACCATGCTTACCGGCCTTGGTTGCCATTCCCTTTCGGCCGTGCGCGAGCTTGTGGGTCCGCCAAAGCGTGTGCTGTCCGTATCCACCTGCAGCGGGGGGCAGCACCTGGTGGTGGTGATGGACTATGGGGATTTTCTTGCCACGTATGAGCTGGTGAACGACCAGTCGATTGTGGAGTTTGACGCCGCGGTGGAAATTTATCAGGGAGACCGCAAGCTAAAACTGAAATACGAAACCCCTTATATCCGCTACCAGCCCCTTAGCCTGGAGGTGACGGATTCCACGGCGCACAGCACCCAAACCACGCTCTACGGCCCGGATTATACCGACCCCTTCCAAACAGAACTTACCCTTTTTTATGACTGTGTACAAAACGGCGGCCAGCCCAAAACTATTTTGGAAGACGCCGTGGAGGACTTTACCCTGTTTGAAGAGATTATCCGCGTGATGGGCAAGGAGGGCAGATAGATGAAGGTGACAATTGCTACGGCGCCCTGTTCCTGGGGGGTATGGTATGCCGACGGCCGCCCCTCGGGCACACCGGCCGATGTGTTTTTACAGCAGGCGGCGCAGGCCGGCTACCAGGCGCTGGAACTGGGGCCGGATGGATATCTGCCGCAGGACCCCGCCGCATTACGCGAAGTTTTGACCCAAAACGGCCTTGCGGCCTGCGCCGGTACGGCCTGCTACCAGTTTGACCGTTACCGCAGTTTTGCCGATTTTCGCGATAAAATCGATGCGCTGTGTGCGCGCATTGTGGCCGTGGGGGGCAAATACCTGGTTACCATGGATGAATCGGACGTGGGGGCCTACTCCGAAAAAAAGGTGAATTTACCGCCAGAGGCCTGGACCAAATTTATATCGATGATACAAGAGCTTGGGGAATTTTCCCTGGGGCAATATGGCATACAAACCGTTTGGCACCCCCATATTAAAACCATGATTGAGACCGAGGCCGAAATAGAGCGTTTGCTAAATAACACCGGCCTAAACCTCTGTTTGGACCTTGGGCATCACGCCTATACAAACGGCGGCACCCAGCCGGGCGATAAAAGCGCCCTGAATTTTTTGCGCAAATGGGCAGATAGAACGCCCTATATTCATTTTAAAAATGTAGATGGGGCGGTACGCCAGCGCTTGCTTGCCGAAAACCTTGACCATGACAAAGCCTTTGAGCTGGATGTGATGTGCGAACTGGCCGACGGTATTATTGACTACGCAGAAGTGAAAACCCTGCTGGAGGAGATTGACTTTACGGGAATTGGCGTGGTGGAGCAAGATGTACCCAATGCCACTACCGAGGAGTGCTTTGCCATAGCCCGGCGCAGCCGGGACTATTTGCAAAAGCTGGGAATTTTGTAAATGTAAATTGCAAGGGTAGGGGATTTATGCAAAATAAGGGAGGATACTCAGGTGCAAACCATTGTATGTAAAGGCTATGAAGCCATGAGCCATAAAGCGGCGGCGGAGGTGTGCGCCGCCATCAGCAAAACGCCGGATGCACTCGTCTCTTTCCCCGGCGGGGATACGCCGCTTGGCATGTTGCAGGCTTTTGTGCAGCGGGTAAACCGAGGGGAGTGCGATATCCACCGCGCCAATTTTGTGATGCTGGACGAGTGGGTGACGCTGGACGAAAGCGATGAGGGAAGCTGCGCCCGATTCTTGCAGGCCAATTTATTTAGCCCCTTGCGGCAAAACTTTGCCAATGTTTTTTTGCTAAATGGAAAAGCCGCCGATATAAACGCAGAGTTGCAGGCGCATGACGCCTTTATTCGCCGCTTTGGCGGGCTTACGGTAAGCGTGTTGGGCCTTGGCATGAACGGCCATATTGGCTTTAATGAAGAAGGGGTAGATTTTGCCCTGCGGTCACACAAAATAGCTTTGTCCGGCACCACAAAGCAGGTGATGGCAAAGTATTTTGGCGGTAAAAGCTTGCCGCTGGAATATGGCATAACACAGGGCATAGCGCAAATTATGGAGGCAAAAACGGTTATTGTAATAGCAAACGGCAAAAAAAAGGCGGATATTGTGCGCCGCGCAGTACTGGGCGAGGTTAGCAGCGCCCTGCCCGCCAGCATTTTGCAAAAGCACCCCAATTGCCTGTACATTTTGGATGAAGGCGCCGCCAGCGCGCTTTGAGGAAAACAAGATGGAAGAACTTGCCGCCTTACTGGAAACAGCCCCCGCCCGCCTGCGCGGCAAACGCGCCGCCGTGGGTTTTGACGGTTTTCAAGACCGCATTTTGCGCCCTATACGCAAAATAGAGGGCGGGGCGCTGGAATACTTTGAAACCATGGGGGAATTTGGCGCTTTTTTACAGCAAAGGCAGGGGAAAAGCTGTTCGATAGAACTGGATGTGCAGCTTACCAAGCTGGGCGGAAATTGCCCCATTTTTTCGGCCGCGCTGGGCCTGGCCGGGGTACGTACCGACTGTGTGGGCATGTTTACCGGCGGTGATTTTAATGCGATGCCACCGGCCTGCACACTGCACAGCTACGCCAAAACCGCCACGGCGGATTGCCTCGAATTTGCAGACGGAAAGCTGATGCTGGCCTCCCGCTGCACCATGCAGGGCGCCCCCTACGCCCAGGTGCTGGCCGCCGTGCCAAACCTGCATGGCTTATTTACCGGGGCAACCCTTGCCGCCTTCCTCAATTACAGCGAACTGGATTTTGCCTCTGCGCTGTGGAGCGCCATAGAGCAGGAAGTTTTTGCGGCCCAGCCCCCCAAAAAAGCGGCTTTTGCTTTTTTTGACCTCTGTGACATCGAGCGCAAGGCCGCCGCAGATATTGAGGGGGTATTAGACCTGATAAGCCGTTTTTCCCGCGTGCGGCATACGGTGCTTAGTGTAAACGAAAACGAGTGTTTGTTGCTGGGCCGGCTTTTGGGCCAAGAGGAGCCGGAGGGCATTGCAAGGGCCTTAAACACACGTTTTGCCATTGCGGAGGTGGTGGTGCACACCCTGCGGGAAAGCTGCGTGCTGGCAGGGGGCCGCTGGCATATCCGTCCCACCATTTTTTGCAAAAGGCCAGTCATCTCCACCGGTGCGGGGGATAATTTTAACGCGGGGTATTGCCTTGGCCTGCTGTTAACCCAAAATGTAGGGCTGCGCCTTGCTTTGGCTAATCTTTTTGCCCATACATACATCACCACGGGCCACAGCCAGGGTTTGAATTTTTATAAGAGGCAGATAGAAAAGTGACAGTAGAGAGAAGAAATGAGTTCATCTGCACGCTAAGTTGGCAGCAGAGAAAACCGATTTTGTGACAAAAAACCCCCGGCTAAGCCGGGCAGGCTACAGACAAACCCCGCCAGAATTTGGCGGGGTTTGAGTTGTAAAGCGGAGCAAATTAAGCAAAAGCCAGACGGGAAGCAGTGCCACCGCCAGTGATAAAATGAATAAAAGCGCCGGTTAAAAAATGCAGAAAAGTAACGGAGGTGTAGCGATAGATGCTACACTCTTTCTGTTTGCCTTTAAGCAAACAGAAAAGGCGTAAGAATGAGTAAAAATCTGGATGGAGAAACATGGATGGAGACAAGCAGACTTTCCATCTCTTATGCTAATTTACCACCGTATTTACAAGCAGCCCTCTTGAAAGACACCCCTCAATCTGATCGCCATCACCCGGAAATGACCGGGGGTCAATTTTCGCATAGTTCTCAAACGGTTTTGCCTTGAAATCCTGAAAGTGGATTGGCAATCCGTGCGACGAATAAAAAGCCGCTGTATTTTGCAACTGAAAATGTAAATGTGGCTCCGTTGTGTTTCCAGAGTTTCCGCATTTTGCAATGACTTGACCACGTTTTACCTGTTGACCTTTTCGCACAGTAATACTTCCGGGCATCAGGTGACACAATGCACTGTACTCATGTTCTGCGTGTTTTATGATGATTCGGTTACCTGCAATATCCGGTGAATCGGGGTCAGTCTGTCCGCTGCCCATAATACGGCAGTCGGGGAATTTATTTTTAATCGCCACAACAATACCATCCGCAGGGGCGAGAATGCTTTTTCCATAGCAGTAGTAGCTGCTTAAGTCCTTCTGATTTACCTCATAACTCACGCCACCGCTATTCACCATATAAAAGTCGTAAGCAAAGCGCTGCGGCAGAATATTCCATGAGTGAGACGTGACTTCTGTTACACCGCCATTGACAACGTACCATTTTCCTTCAAACGGCAAAGAGTACCGAATGCTCGGCACATAATTCTCTGCACCGATATCGGACCTGCTGTATCGAATATTTGCATATATCAATCCGGCTAACTGCGCCATACACTGCCCACAAAAACGAATATTCAATAGTTTCACCTTCTTCTAACAGTATCTGTCTTTTATCTTAATACTTGACTAAATGATAGCATCGCATCGACACACATTCAACTAAAACCAAAAGGAGCATCTCATCATGCCTAAAACGAGAACAGAGAAAATTGGGAGCATCGAAACCGAAATTCAGCAACTTGAAAACAAGCGGAAACAGCTAATCGAGGCGCAGAAACAGCAGAAGCGCAAGGGCAGGACGAAACGCCTCTGCAAGCGCATGGGGCTTTTGAAAGCCTGTTACCCGACACAATCCCACTCATAGACGAGCAATTCAAAATCTTTCTTGAAAAAACCGTCACTACCGAGCAGAGCCGCCGCCTACTTGATACTCAGTTACATTGTGAAGAAAGATACGCTTATCAAACTTTCCGTTTTTAGCCGCTTTTCTTGATTTGAATTTTGCTACATCAGAGGAATCTATTCCATAAACTGACTGCAACGCTTTAATCACTTCTATGACATCTGCTATTTCTTCAGTTACCTTTTGTTTTGTTTCAGCCGCCAATACTTCTTGGCTTTCCTCAACCAATTTGGCCTTGAGTGCTTGTTGATAGTCCGCATCGTTTAAAGTTGAGACAACGCACGACTTACCAGAGGACTTGATAATCTCGGGAATCGCATCACGAACTAACTTATTGTATTCAGTCTTCAACATGGTGTGGTCAACAAATTCGTCACGCCGATTTTGGTTGGGCATCTTTTTTTCGCTCATTGTTTTTCCACCACCTCGAATTTGATTGCCTGTGCGGAATCACCAACCTTGTATGCACGGAGTTCAATCAAGTAAAAATCCGCCTTTCGACTACCGCTGTTCAACCACCGAACGGTGCTTTTGTGCTCGTCCTTTGCAGTCATGCGGGTTTTGGCGGAGGGTGAGAGATTCGAACTCTCGTGAGCTTGCGCCCAACCGCATTTCGAGTTTTATAGACACGTTTTCCTATGGGTAACTGTAAGAGCGTTTAAGAGCAGTTAATTACCCGCAAACCCGCATGAAATCAGGGCTTGTGACCTTCAGACCAGTGATAGCGCAAGGACTGAAAAACAGGCTGTTCTGCACGTTTTTTTGCAAAGCGTAGAAAAAGCGTAGAAATGGTGAACGCTAAAAGAGCTTGAGTAACTTTAGTTTCCGGGCCACCGAAAAACAAAACATCTGCAAATTTCCTGCTGTTGACAAAGCAAAACACAAAATTGGAGCAACATATTGAATTGCTACCTAAGTAACATTGATAAAAGAGACTTTACTACACCATTTTAGCAAGGTCTCTTTTTGTCAGTAATAAATTTCCGAATAAGCTTGCTATATTTTTGAGTTACGGCTAAAATAGGACTATGACAAGTAATAGCCGAAAGGAGTGTCGAGATGGAATACATCAAGCGTAGTATGGAGGATATTTTCCTTAAATTAAATGGGCAATACCCTGCCATTTTAGTAACCGGCCCTCGACAAGTCGGAAAAACTACCATGCTTCAAAAACTCATTGCGATAGAGGGCCACAATAGAAATTATGTATCTTTAGATGACCTAAATGATCGCGCTTTGGCCAAATCTGATCCGGCGATGTTTTTTCAGATTCATCAACCACCAATTTTAATTGATGAAATCCAGTATGCTCCAGAGTTGTTCACCTATATTAAGATTTATGTGGATAAGAATCAACGTGCAGGAGACTTTTGGATGACTGGGTCTCAGTTATTTAAATTGATGGATGGTGTGCAAGAATCTTTAGCCGGCAGGGTTGCCCTTCTTCATCTTTCCCCACTCTCGCAGCAAGAAATTTGTAACCGGCAGGGTGGCGCTTTTACTTTAAACATTCATATACTTTCAGACCGCCAGAAAGCAATTCCGCCAACTTCAGCCCCAGAAATTTTTGAACGCATATTTTTAGGCGGAATGCCTGCTTTAGTGAGCAAAAAATACCAAGAGCGCAATATCTTTTACTCTAGTTATATCAACACCTATTTAGAGAGAGATGTAAAGGATTTATCAGGCAGTATTGATTCACTAAAGTTTTTGAATTTCATCACAGCAGTGGCTGCCAGAGCTTCTCAAATGGTAAATTATAAAGGTATTGCCGACGACTGTGATATAGATCAAACAACAGCAAAAAGCTGGCTGCGAATTTTAGAAACCTTAGGAATCATTTTTTACCTGCATCCATACTCAAACAATGTGTTAAAGCGCACAGTGAAAACGCCTAAGCTGTATTTTTATGACACAGGTCTTGTTTGCTACCTGACAAAATGGAGCAGCCCCGAAACTGCAATGAATGGCGCAATGAATGGCGCATTATTGGAAAACTACACCGTGAGTGAAATTCAAAAAAGCTATCAGAATATCGGAAAAGAACCGTATCTCTACTATTATCGGGATAAAGATGCAAAAGAAATCGACCTTTTAATGGAAGGCGATGGTCAACTGCATCCTCTCGAAATCAAGAAAACGGCCACCCCGGAAAAGAAAATGATCAGTAATTTTTCTGTGATAGAGAAATCTCCTCTGGAACGTGGTACTGGTGCGGTACTCTGCTTATCTGAAAAATTGGGAGCGTTTGACAAGGAAAATCTGATTATACCCATATCCCTAATTTGATGACAGAAAGATACTATGCTAAAAAAATGTCAGGTGTTTACGCCACAACTAATAGCAGAAAAAATGCTTGAAATTGCCGGATTTTGCGGCGATTTATTCGGCAAAAAGGTTCTTGAGAATTCGTGCGGTGATGGCCAGATACTGATGCCAATTGTAAAACACTATATAGAAGAAGGCTTCCGGCAAGATAAGACTCCTCTACAAATCAAAAGTGGACTTGAGGATGATATTGTAGGTGCGGAGATTGACAAATCACAAGCAGAAATATGTAGATCGAATCTAAGTAAAGTAAGTGAATCTTTTGGAATCGAGAACGTAAAGTGGAATATTATTATTGGTGATGCACTTAAAGAAAAATTTCCTTTTCAATTTGACTATATTATCGGGAATCCGCCTTATATAAACTATCGCGAGATGGAAAAAGAGGATCGCGCATACTTAAAAGAGAATTTTTCGGGTGAATCCCAAGATTTGTGTTTTCTCCAAAATGAAGTAAAACAGAGCGAAATATTGTGAAGAGGGCGGACTGGCGGAGCCGGGCCGCCCTCTTGCCAGTAAGGTAACGGATTTTGGGGCAGTTGTCAATCCGC
>CAZKBM010000027.1:0-33806 GCA_964550985.1 uncultured Oscillospiraceae bacterium | reverse complement strand
GAAGCATAAAACTGTTTTTGCCGGTGCGGTGTGTAAGTTATTTGTGAAAATGCTGCAATCCTGTTGCTCTATATATTACACAGTATAACATACTAAAAATTGTTTTTCCCGCAAAGCGAAACCCGTTTTTGCCGCCATTTTAAGGTATTGTACCAGTATAAGCCACAAAACCTTGAAGAAACCTTGAAAAAAACATGAAGGTTTTTTAAAGAACAAACGCGGTATACTACCCCTGACATACGGTATATTGTAGAGAACACGGGGCAACACCCGTGAATGACAGGGAGGAAGCCCATGAAAAAGCAAGGCAAAATGCTGATGGCCGCACTTTTGGCAGGCGTTCTTTTAAGCGCCTGCGGAGGCACAGCAGCCGGTTCAGGCAGTGGGGCCGGAAGCACCGGCGCCGAAAAAGCCGCCGGACGTTACGTAGAAAGCGACGTCACCCCAAAGGGGGAGAGCAGTGGCTGGCATCTATTTCGCCAAACGGAAGAAAAACTGGTTTGTTACGACAGCGGCTTTAAAAACCGCTATGAGAGCACCGATGGCGGGCAAAACTGGCAGCAAAGCCCCGGCCCCGGCGCTGCCGACGCACGCTTTGACGGCATTCGGCAGGCCGCACTGTTAGAGGATGGCAGCCTGATAGCCGAACTGCCCTTTCAAAACGAGGACGGCAGCCGCGGCGGAGGCCCCAGCGAGATTGTGAAAGTAAGCCCCGGGGGAGAAGTTAACCCCATGGAGCTGGAGGGCTACAGCCAACTTGCCGCCGAGGGGAAAAACGTTTTTGTAAGCGGTATGCAGGCCCTGCCCGGCGGGCGCTTACTGCTCCATTACTATCAGTACGATTTTGTAGCCGGGGCAGGTTCCCGTTTGGAACCTGAGGCCGGGGATAGTGAAGGCCCTACGGGCACTGCCCCAGACAGCGGTAGTGCCGATGCTGCCTCTCAGCCTAGGGAGGAGAGCGCCCCGGCCTCACAGCCCGCTGCCAGCGGAGCCGAAGCCGGAAGTGAGGGCGAGGAAGAGAGCGGGGCCGAAACCGGCGGGGCCGTAGACCAGTTTTTTAGCGGCCTGTACGACAGTGCCACCGGCAAACGCGTGGCCGATTTGACCGAGGCCGCCGAACTGGCCGCCACCGCCAGCGGAGACACTTTGTATCTTCTGGGTTATAGCGGCAGCATCTCTGCACGAAAGCTGAGCGACGGCAGTGCCGGAGAAGATTTTGCCACAAAAGCCGCCTTGGGGGATGAAATGAACATGAACGTTGGCTTGGACGCTTTGGACGGCAAGCTGTATCTGGCCGATGCCAAGGGCCTGACCGAACTTGCCGATGAGGCCAAAAAACTGACGGACAGTGCCGGCTATGCCTTTGGCGCACCCGGCACCCGCATCAATAGCCTGCTGGCACTGGCGGATGGCAGCTTTTTGATGAGCCTCTCCTCCGCCGGAAAAGCGTCTATCAAACGGTACACCTTTGACCCTACGGCCAAAGCCGACACAGAAAAAAGCCTGCGGCTTTGGATGCTGCGGGAAAACCCCGTACTGCGGGCGGCAATTAGCGAGTTTATTGGCCAAAACCCCGGCACATCCGTGGAGGTAGAGGTTGCTATTACCGAGGATAACGGCGTTACCGCCGAGGACGCCATCAAGGCCCTGAACACCCAGATGCTGGCGGGAGACGGCCCCGACTTGCTTGTGCTGGACGGCTGCCCCATGGAGCGGTATGCCGGCGGGGGGTTGCTGTATAACTTGGCCGATACAATTGACACAAGCGGTATGGAGGAGGCTTTGCGCAGCCCCTTTGTGGGGGAAGACGCCTGCTACTACCTGCCCCTGCGCTGGAAGCCCCCCGTGCTTTTGGGCCAGCGTGAAGCCTTGGCCCAAGCTGAGAGTTTGGAAGCCATTTTGGAACTGACCCGCGCGGGAAAAGCCCCGCCCGAAATGAACCCCGAGACCGACGATGTTTTTGCGGGGATCCCCGAGGAAGAGCGCCCCGTGCTGGATTTTAGCTCGGTGCGGGAGGTGTATGACCTGCTTTGGAACAGCAGCGCCCCGGCCCTGTTCCCCGAAGGAACTTTGGATACCGAAGCGCTGGCAAAGTTTTTTGAGGCCCTTAAAACCTTTACCGATAAAGGCGGGCTGACCCGTTACGGCGAAGAGGGCCGCCCCGACGGCATAATGGGGATGAGTACCGATGATGGCGGCAGTATGGTGACGCTGGAGGGCTCAGTTTTGCGGTATGTCTCTCAGCAAAGCCTGTACGGGGGCTTTACCGCCGAGGATTTGCAGATGCTGGGCTTTATGGACGAACGGGAAGATAGCGGGCTAGGCCTTTTCCCCGGCCTTGCCAAGGGCTGCTGGCTGCCCGCCAGCCTGCTGGCCATAAACGCCGCCAGCGGTAAAACCGAACTTGCCACGGCCTTTATACAGTGCGCCCTTTCGCCCGCCTGCCAAGGCCAGCGGGTGGGCGGCGGCCTGCCGGTTACGGCAGAGGGCACCCGCGCCCAGATGGACGCCCTGCAAACGCTGCGAGGCGAAGGCGACGATGGCGGCGCAGAATTAGGCATTGATTTTGCCCCCGCACTGGCCGCCGCAACCCAGCCCATGCTGGTAGACGACGCCCTGCGAGAGATGGTGTACACCGCCGCAAACGCCTACTGCAAAGGGGAATTAAACCTTGAGGAGGCCACCGCCCAAACCCAAAAGGATAGCTCTGCCTACCTGGCCGAGCGGCAAAACTGATGCCCAGGGCCAAAAAATGGCGCAGGGGGCAGGGCAGGGCTCTGCCCCAAATTCACAAAAACCGCCGCGGGCATTTTGGCGAAGGGGGCGCGGCCCTGCTGTTTTTACTGCCCAGCCTGCTGGGCCTTGGCATCTTTTTTCTATTGCCCTTTTTGGATACCCTGCGCCGCAGTTTTTTTGATGCACTGGGCCGCAACTTTGTGGGCGGCGCGGTATACCTTTCGGTGCTGCAAAACCAGGCCTTTCTTTCGGCCAGCGCCAACACGGCGCGGTTTATTGCCGTTTGCCTGCCCCTACTGCTGGGGGGCAGCCTGGCGCTGGCCCTGCTGGTACGCAGTGTGCGCGGCGGGGGGCGGGGTTTTAAAACCAGTTTGCTACTGCCCATGGCCCTGCCCGTTGCCAGCATCGTACTGCTATGGCAGGCGGTGTTTCACCAAAAGGGCCTGCTAAACAGCCTGCTGTTAAGCGCCGGGGCGCAGCCGGTGGATTTTAT
This sequence comes from uncultured Oscillospiraceae bacterium, assembly GCA_964550985.1. Classification (GTDB taxonomy): domain Bacteria; phylum Bacillota; class Clostridia; order Oscillospirales; family Ruminococcaceae; genus JAAYCI01. The sequence continues at coordinate 30,577 of CAZKBM010000027.1, read as the reverse complement.
GAACAGCGAGGCGGCCTTTTGGGTACTTATCTTCACCTATCTATGGAAAAACAGCGGCTACGACATGATTTTGTGGCTGGCCGGGCTGGACGGCATCCCCGACAGCCGCTACGAGGCCGCCAGGGTGGACGGCGCGGGGACTTTTGGCTGTTTTATCCACATCACACTGCCCGGCCTTTTGCCCACCTTGGGCCTTGTGGCTATCCTTTCCCTGTTAAACTGTTTTAAGGTTTTTCGCGAGGCCTACCTTGTGGCCGGGGCGCACCCGCACAGCAGTATTTACCTGTTGCAGCACCTGTTTAACAACTGGTTTGTAAACCTGGATGTGAGCCGCCTGTGCGCCGCCGCCGCGCTGCTGTGCGCCGTATTGCTGTTGCTGCTATGGCTGATTCAACACTATTTGCAGGAGGCCGACTGATATGAAGGCAAGCCCAATTCGGCGGGCGGTGGGCAGGGGTTTGGTTTTTGGGCTGCTGGTTTTGGCCTGCCTGCCCCTTTGGTGGGCCCTGTGGTTTATGGCCGGGGGGGCTCTTTTGGGCCTTGGGGAGCTAAACGCCCGCCTTGGCCCTGTGTTAACAGGGGCAAGCGGCATGGCAAGCTGGCCGCTATTACCAAGCTACCCCACGCTGCAACCCCTGGCCGAGCTGCTGCTGGATACCCCCCAGTTTTTTGTGATGTTTTGGAACAGCCTTGCCATTGCCCTGCCCGCCGTGCTGGGGCAGTTTTTGGTGGGGGCCCCGGCGGCCTGGGCGCTCTCCCGGCTGCGGTTTTACGGGCGGCGGGCGCTGTTTTCGCTGTACCTTATGCTGATGCTGCTGCCCTTTGCCGTAACCATGGTGCCCAGCTACCTGGTTATGAACGTCCTGGGCCTGATGGACACCCACTGGGCGGTTATCCTTCCGTTTGTGTTTTCCTCCTTCCCCGTGTTTATTATGGCCCGTGGCTTTGACGCCGTGCCAAGGGCCATGCTGGAGGCAACCGCCATAGACGGCGCGGGGCCGTTTACCACCTTTTTACGGGTGGGGCTGCCGCTGGGCAGGCCGGGCATCCTTTCGGCCTTGGTGCTTGGGTTTTTAGAGGTTTGGAACGCCATTGAGCAGCCCCTGCTGTTTCTGCGGGAAAAAACCCTGTGGCCGCTTTCCCTCTACCTGCCCGAAATTACCGCCGAAAAACTGGGCCTTGCCATGGTAAGCGCCCTGGCTATGCTGGCCCCCGCCGTACTGGTGTTCGCGTTTGGCCAAAGCTATTTGCAGCTTGGCATTCAGGCGGCTGGGGTAAAGGAGTGATTGAATGTTAAAGCGTAAAAGCCACAGCGTATTGTATAAGCCGGATTCCAAGCCGGATATAGAGTTGCCGCCTGCCCCGCCCGAAGAGGGGGAGGAAGGGCAGCTTACCCAAAACCGGCGGCCCGCCGGGCCAAAGTGGCCCCGCCTCTCTTTTGAGGACCCCCGGCAAAAACGATACTTTTACAATATGCTGCGCTTTTTGGCGCTGCTTTTGGTGCTTACCCTGGTGGCAAGGGGTACGGCGGGCGCGGCGCTGCCGGCTGTAGAGGTGATTAAGGCGCAAAGCGGCGAGATCACCCAAAGCGTCACAGCCAGCGGCAGTGTAAAAACGGCGGGCGAGCTGGTTCTGCCCTTGCCCGATGGGCTGCTGGTGGAAAAGGCGCTGGTAAAAAATGGGCAGAGGGTGCAAAAGGGGGAAGGGCTGGTTCAGTTTGACCTGGCCGACTTAGAGGAAGCCCTCTTGCGAGAAGAGGCGAGCCTTGGGGAAATGCAGGCCAAATGGAACAGCCTGCAGCATAACCAAGCGCCTGATAGCACCGCGCTGGCAAGCGCCCAAAACGCCTACGCCTGGGCCCAGCAGGATACCACCGCCGCACGCGCCAAGGCAGAGGCTTCCCTTGCCGGGGCCCAGCAGGCGCTGGACAGCGCAAACGCCGCAGCGGCAAACGCGGCAGCCGCCCTGGCAAGCCTGCCGCAAGACGCCACCCCCGAAGCAAGAGCCGCCGCCGAGGCTGCCCTTGCCGAAGCAAACGCTGCCGTACAAAACGCAAACGCCGCCTTACAAAAAGCCGGGGCCGAGGCCACCGAAAACCAGCAAAATGCCGCGCGCGCCGAAGAGAGCGCCCGGCAGGCGTTGGCAAGCGCCCAAAACGAAAACGCGGCCGCACACACCAGCGCCGCCGATACCGCCAGCCAAAACAAAGCCGCCGCCCAAACCCTTGCACTGGATATAACCAAAAGCGAAAAACGGATAGCCGAACTGACCGGCCTTGTGGCAAACGGCGGAGTGTTTGCCGCCACAAAGGACGGCACGGTGCAAAGCAGCCCCGCCGGCGGCGATACCACCGGCAAAGAGGGCCCGCCCCTTAGCATAAGCGATGAGGGACAGGGTTTTGTGGCCGAGGTAGCCCTAAGCCGCCAAGACGCCGAAAAACTGCAGCCCGGCGCCGCCTGTGAACTGACCGCCGAAACCGCCGGCCTTTTTGCCCCGGCGGTTTACACCGGTACTTTGCAGGCGCTTTCGGCCCCTGGCGAGGACGGCCAGGTGAAGGCCACCGTGCGGCCAGGTGAGGGGGACTGGAAGGCCGGGGACGCCCTGCGTGTAAAATTTACCCTGAAAAAAAGCGGCTACCCCCTCATTTTGCCCCTGGGGGCGCTGCATGCGGGCAGCGGCGGTTATTACCTGCTGGCCGTAGAGGAGGCTGAAACCGTGCTGGGAAAAGAGGAACGTCTAGCCCAAATTACGGTTACCCCCTTGGCGCAAGACGAAAAAAACGTTGCGGTTGAAGGCCCGCTGAGCCCCGAAACGCGGGTGGTTGCGGCCAGCGATAAGCCCCTGGCCGCGGGTGACCGCGTACGGGTGGGCGCAGCTTGAGCCGGGCAAGGCCCCTGGCAAAACCCGGCCAGGCCAAGGCCCTGCTGGCCGGGGTACTGTTTTGGTTGGGTTTTGCGGCTTTGCTTTGGCTTGGCCTGCAAAACGCCCTGGCCGCAGGGGCGCTTTACCCCGGCGCCTCGCTGCGGTTTGCCCGCCCGGTAAGCGCGGCGCAGGCCGACGCCGCAAGGCAGTACACTATTCAAAAGCAACTGGAATACTGGCCCAGCTTTTGGAGCGAGGAAACCTTAGAGGCCCAAAGTGAACTGCGCAGCGCCGAAATGCGCGCTTTGCGCTACAGCGGCGAGGCCGGGGCCGTATACCCCGCAAGCTACCTTAGGGGAGGCAGCCCCGGCTTTACAGATGCGGGGGGCTGCGCCCTTTCCCGGCAGGCCGCCTGGCTGCTGTGGGGCAGCGAGGACGTGCTGGGCAAAGAGCTGATGGCGGGCGGCAGCCGCTATACCGTGCGCGGTGTGTTTGAGGGAAAGCAAGCCCTGCTGCTGCTATGCCAAGGGCTAAACACCCCCCAAAACGGCTGGGACGCCGCCGAACTTTGGGGGGCCCGGCCCTTGGGCCGGGAGGCCGCCCTAAACTTTGCGCAAAACGCGGGACTGGGCAGCCCCAGCGCCCTTTTGCAGGGCAGTGCCCTTGGGGGGCTGCTGCAGGCCACCGCCCTTTTGCCCGCTATATTTTTGGGGGGGTGGCTACTGTTTGGCCTTTTGGGGGCGCTGCACCCCTTGCGCAGCGGCAGGGGGCAGTTGCTGTTTTTTTTGCTGCTTTTGGCCCTGGCGCTGGCCTTGCCTTTCTTGCTTAGGCAACTGCCGGAGGCGCTGCTGCCCACCCGGTGGAGCTATTTTGGCTACTGGGCTCGCCTTTTTGGGCAGGCGGGCGACGCTTTATGGCAATTTTGGGCCATGGCGCCCAGCCTGCGCGATGTGCAGCTAAAGCAGCGGCTGCTACAACAGGGGCTGCTTTTGCTGCTGGCCACACCCTATGCTTTTTATCTGGGCCGCTATAACAGGGCTTTCACCCGGTAAGCCCTGGGTAAGCCACAACAAAGCACCCCTTTGCCTTTTGCGGCAAAGGGGTGCTTGTTCAAGCCGGTATTGCGGTTTAGCCTAAAGCCGGAATGGCTTTGTATTGGTAGTAGGCCTCGTTATAGGTGCAGTCCGGGTTATCGCACTCGTAGTAGAAGGTGCCGGTCTCGGTTTTGGTGGGGCGGAACCAGCCGTAGAGATACCAGTCTCCGCCGCATTTGCAGTGGGTGTATTGGGCGGTTTCCTGCCATACGCCGTTGTTGTGGAAGAACTCAAAATTGTTGTTTACGTACATGCCGTAATCGGCCATCAGGCCATTGCCGGGTTGCAGGAAGTACCAGTTGCTGCCCTCTTGCATCCAGCCGGTATGCATACGGCCATCGCTATTCATGTAGTACCACTGGTTAACGTACCAGTTTTTCTCCCATTCCTGGTAGCCCCTCCAGTCCACGTCTTCATAGCCTTTCCGGGGGTCGTTCACCCAGCCGGTTTGCATGGCGCCGTTCGAGGCCATGTAGTACCAGCTTCCGTCAACCACAGTCCAGCCTTTTTGCATACGGCCGCTGCCGGGCTCTAAATAATACTTGCTGCCGCCTTCTTGCAGCCAATTCTGCTGCATCTGGCCCTCTTGGTTCATATAATACCAAGCATTATTATCGGCAGCCCAGCCGGTTTGCATGGCGCCATTTGGGGCCATGTAGTACCAATCTGTGCCAGACGCTACCCAGCCTTTTTGCATACGGCCACTGCCGGGCTCCAGGTAATAGGAAACGCCGTTATCTTTCAGCCAACCCTGCTGCATTTGGCCATTTGAGTTCATATAGTACCAAGCGTCATTATCAGCCGCCCAGCCGGTTTGCATGGCGCCATTCGGGGCCATGTAGTACCAATCTGCGCCAGACGCTACCCAGCCTTTTTGCATACGGCCACTGCCGGGTTCCAAATAATAATAGGTGCCGCCTTCATTCAGCCAACCCTGCTGCATCTGGCCCTCTTGGTTCATATAATACCAAGCGCCGTCAATCACCGTCCAACCTTTTGCCTGGTTGCCATCGGCATCCTGGTAGGTCCAGTTTCCGCTTGCATCCTGGCCCCAGCTACCGGCGGCCTCAGCCTGCGGGGCAGCTTCGGCTTGGGCGGCGGGCTGCGCTTGTACTTCGGGGGCGGGCTGCGGTTCTTCGGTTACGGGGGCCGCAGGTGCTTCGGCGGGCGCTTCTGCAGGGGCCGCAGGCTCTACAGGGGCGGGCTCACTTGCAACAGGGGCTGGCAATTCCATCGCAACCACTGCCTCGGGGTTTGCCTCCCCTAGCGCCGCAGCCGGTTCCGCCGCCAGGGCGCTTGCGCCCCCAAATACTGTCATTGCACCCACAACCACCAGGGTACTTGTGTAAAGTTTCCATCGTTTCAAGGTTAATAACCCTCTCTTTCCATAAGATAACACATTATTTTTGCACCATGCCGGAGGTAAAAAACAAGCCAAAAGCTTGGGGCCGCAGCTTTGCCTATCCCAACCCTCCCCTCACAAGCCAATAATATTTGGCAGCTTTTGCCAAATAGAACTTCTTAAGTTCGAACCATATAGGCGAAAACCATTTTGTATCGCCACTACTTAGAGCCATTTTATTATAACACGCGCAACTTGTGGCATCAATCGTCAAGCCCACCAAATAAAACCCAAACTTTTTTGCCATTTTGTGAGAAAAACCATCTTTTTCTTTTTTGCAAGATACCGCTTCCTTGCCATTTGCCGTGCGCTGATATAAAATAAATATACAATTTCATACGAGTAAGGATAAAAACACAGCCCCGGCCGGTAGTCCGGGCGCAGCGGGTGTTGGGGGTATTCCCCCTCCAGCATTTGAACAAATGTTTTACACAGCAAGCGCCGAGCAAAAACAGGTTTAGGCAAGGCGCAAAATTGCAGGAATGCTTTTGGCATTGCAAAATTTTGTAACGAAGCATAAAACTGTTTTTGCCGGTGCGGTGTGTAAGTTATTTGTGAAAATGCTGTAACCCGCTGCCAGTAACCCTCCTCCTTGGTCGTCCCTTCCTTGCCGCAACCAAGGAGGATTTGTTATGCCCAAAAGTAGTTTTACCCTGTACTTTATGCCCCCTTTTTGGCGGGGGGTGTACCAGCGGGAGGAGGAGGGGCAGCTGCTGGTTGCCAAAGTGACCTTTGGCCGCGAGCCCACTGAAACCGAAATATACCACTTTTTGCTGGAAAATTGGCGCCGCCTGCCCTTTGGCCCCGCCGTCAAGGCCGAAGAGCCCGCGCCACAGCACCAAAACCCCAAACGGCGGCGGCGCGAGGCCGCCCGCCTGCTTGCGGCTGCCGGTGTGGGCGCCCGCACCCAGCAGGCCCTGCAACTGGCCCAAAAGCAGGGCAAAGAGGCCCGCAAAGCCAAAACCAAAGCCGAAAAAGAGGCCGAGCAAAAGCGCCGGTTTGCACTGCGCACCCAAAGGCGCAAACAAAAGCACCGCGGGCACTGAGGCAAAACGCAGAAAGGTTTACCATAAAGCCCCCGAAAGTTTGTGAAAAAACTTTCGGGGGCTTTGTCCTTTACCACTTTCGCCCTATTTATAGCCCAACAATCCCGCTCATTCGGCCTGCTCCGCCGGGTTTCTTGCGCGCTTCACACCAAATGCCAGCAATTTTTCCAGGGCCTGATTCCAAAAAACCCAGTCGTGCCCGCCGGGCCACTCCTCATACACCGCGGGAACGCCAAGGTCCTGCAAATATTTTTGAAAGCGGCGGTTTTGGCTAAGCAAAAAATCTCCCGTACCACAGCAGAGGTAAAAAGCCGTACTTTTGGCATCCAGGGTGTTTTGCCCCGCCAGGTTAAACAGGTTCGCCTTAGCCGGCAGGGGTGCGCCCTGGCCAAAACAGGCCGTAAATTCCTCTACCAGCCGGTAACCCAGGTCCCCCACCCCTGCAAAGCGCTGGGGTTCATGTATCATCTGGGCCAAATCGCACACGGCGCTAAAGGCCCCGCAGCAGCCAAATGTATCCCGGCCCGCAAGCGCCACCCGCAAAGCCCCGTAGCCCCCCATCGAAAGCCCCGCCACCGTCCAGTCCTCCCTGCGGGGGGAAAGGGCAAACATGGCTTTACAAAGGGCGGGCAGTTCCTCGGCAATATAGGTACAATAGGCGGGGCCCAGGGCCATATCCTGGTAAAAACTGCGCTGTACCTCAGGCATAATTACCGCTGTGCCATATTTTTCGGCCAGGGTATCCACCAAAGAGTGACGCACCCAGCCCGCTGCGTTATCCGAGATGCCGTGCAGTAGAACCAGCGCCTTTGGCGGCCCACGCTTTTTGTAGTGGCGGCCATCCTGCGGCAGGCTCACCCAAAGCTGGGTCTCCATCCGCAGCGCCTTTGAAAACACATTGCCGCTAAACAGCGCCATTTTTCTTTCTCCTTTACGGCAAATTCGCCAAATGTAGCGCAAATACAAGTCAATACAGTTTTTCCAGCACAGCGGCGGCGGCTTTTTCGTTTTGCGCGGTGGAGGCCGCATAGGTTTTTACAAAATACTGGTTGTACAAAATGTCCAAAAGCAATAACTGCGCCATCTTGCCCGAAAGCGAGCCCCCCTGCAAGGGGTCCTCGTTCGCGCCACAAATCAGGGTGATGTCGGAAACGGAGGCCAGTGGAGATTTTGCAAAACGCGTTACCGAGATGACACAGGCGTTTTGGGCCTTGGCCAGTTTTGCAATATGTACCATATCTTTGGTTGCGCCCGAAAAGGAGATCATCAAAACAGCCGCCCCCTGGCGCAGCGAGGCCGCCGACATGGCCTGAAGGTGGGTGTCCAGCGAAAAGAAAAATTTATCGGTTATGCGCAGAAACTTGCTGGCCACCTCAAAAGCCGTGATGAGCGAGGAGCCAGCCCCGCACACCAGTACATGCGGCGCATTCACCAAAATATCCGTCACCCGGCCCAAGGCCTCATAGTCGATGAGATCGAAGGTTTTTTGCAGGGCCACCATGCTGCCCTGCAGGGTTTTTCGGGCCACCACCTCGGGGCTGTCCTCCTCGGTTATCCGGTTTTGGTCAAGGCCCGCCGTTTGGCCGCTGCCCGCCGCCAGCGCCTGGGCCAGCAGCATTTTAAACTCCTGATATCCCTTGAGTTTCAGCGTTTTGCAAAAACGAAAGACCGTGGTATCCCCCACCCCGCACTGCTCGGCCAAGTCGGTGATGGAGGTGTACAGCGCCTGACGCGGTTTTTCCAGCACAAAATGCGCCACCTTTATCTCCGAACGGGTGAACACATTCAAATTCGATTCAATTCTGGTCAGGATATCGGGTTCCCTGCTCATTTTAGCCCTCCATTTGCCGCCATGGCCGCCGCGCCGTACAAACCGGCTTTGTTGCCCAGCTCCGCCCCCACAAGGGGTATCTGCCTGTAAGGGGGCATCAGCCGCCGGGGCAGGTGGCTTTGCAGGCGCTTAACAATTGGCTTTTCGTTCATAATACCGCCCCCTAATACTATACAGCCGGGGTCAAAAAGGTGCAACAGGGCGGCAAGCCCTGCCTCCACTTCGTCCATCCAGCTCTCTAACACTTCGGCTGCTGCCTTATCGCCCTGTTGCGCAGCTTCAAAAAGAATGCGCCCGCTGGTAAGGGCGGGGTTTTTCTCCTTCGCCAGGCGCACCAGCGCCGCAGTGCTGGCGTACTGCTCGTAACAGCCCTGCCCGCCACAGGCACAAAGCCGCCCTTTTGCGTGTGTTACCATATGGCCCAGCTCCCCCGCAAGGCCGTGCGCCCCGCGGTAGATAGCCCCCCCTTGCACCACAGCGCCGCCTATGCCCGTGCCATAGGTAAGCATTAAAAAATTGAGCTGGCCCCGTGCCGCGCCATGGGCGCTCTCGCCCATGGCCGCGCAGTAAACGTCGTTTTCACAGTAAACCGGTACGCCCGTTTTTTCCAATAACCGTTCTGCCAGCGGCATACCGGTGTAGCCGGGTATGTTTTGGTTTGCATAGGTAATTACCCCGGCAAACGGGTCTACCTGGCCCGCTGTACTCACCCCTATGCAGCTGTATCCCGCATAGCCTTGGGCCACCGCAAGGGCGCGGCGTAAAACAGCCTCGCCGCCCTCCTTTCCGTCTGAGGCGCACTCGCGAAACTCCGCCATCTCCCCGCCGCAAAACAGGGCCGATTTGATGGCCGTCCCCCCAATATCCAGCGCCAAAACCGTCATGCCACACCTCCCGCTTTTTCTTTTTCTCCTTCATACATACCAGATTTTTTCTATTATTTCTATCTATTTTACTAATTTTTATTCATTTTTGTAGGATGTGACAAAAATGGAGGGTATTTTTTTATATTTTTAAATATAGAAAAATATTTTTATTTGTGTTACAGTGGTCTCATCCGATACGGGAAGGGAGGCGCAGGGATGGATTTACACCCGGTATTAAAAACCATTCGCGGCGGGCTGATCGTCTCCTGCCAGGCGCTGGAGGGGGAGCCGCTGTACACCCCGGCCGGTGGTGTGATGCCACTGCTGGCCAAGGCGGCGCTGGAGGGCGGGGCCGTGGCCATACGGGCCAACAGCGTTAGAGACATTCGGCAAATCAGGCAGGCGGTTCCTCTGCCCATTATAGGGCTGATTAAAAAGGTGTACCCGGCCTTTGAGCCCTATATCACCCCCACTCTGCGGGAGGTGGACGCCCTGGCCGAAACCGGCTGTGAAATTGTTGCCATGGATTGTACCGCCCGCCTGCGCGAAGGGATGGACGCCGAAACCCTGCTGCACCTTGTGCGGGAAAAGTACCCAAATATACTGATTATGGCGGATGTCTCCACCCTGGAGGAGGGCCTTTGCGCCGCGGCGGCCGGGGCGCACATGGTGGGCACCACCTTACGCGGCTACACCCCCTATACAAAAACCGATGGGGAGAAACTGGATTTTGAACTGACGGCCCGCCTTGCGGGCGAAGCGGGGGTGCCCGTTATTGCCGAGGGCAATATCCACTACCCCTGGCAGGCCCGCCAGATGCTGGAGGCCGGGGCTTTTAGCGTGGTGGTAGGCGGGGCCATCACCCGGCCCAGGGATATCACCGCACGCTTTGTAGCAGCCATGGGCGGGCCCGCTTTGCCGCCTTTGAGCGAATAAGACAACCGGATGCTTTACGCGGCACAAAAAGGAGGAACTAGGTATGAAAAAGCGCAAACTTTTCCCAGCACTTTCCCTGGCACTGGCCACGGTACTGCTGGCCGCCTGCGGCGGCACAGCGGCCTCTAGCGGCAGCGCCGCCGCCCCCGCCCCTTCGGCTTCGGCAGCGGGCTCTGCCTCGGCCGCCCCTGCGGGCGCAAAACCCTACGAGGGCACCACCATCACCGTACTTTGTGAAGGGCACCCCTCTAGCAACGCCTACGACAAACTGAAAACCCAGTTTGAAGAGGAGACCGGCATCAAGGTAAACCTGGAGATCATCCCCTATGAAGAACTGCCCCAAAAGGTGCTTTTGGGCTTTAGCCAAAAAAGTACCGACTACGACATGGTGATGAACGACCGGCTGAGCGTACAGGGCTACATAGACAACGGCTATATTGTGCCCCTGGACGATTACATGGCAAACCCCGCGTTAAACCAGTACTATAACGCCGAGGACTTTGTGCCCGCCTACCGCGATTCCCTGATATACGACGGGAAAACCTATGGCTTCCCCGTATATGGCGAAAGCTCGTTTTTGATGTACCGCAAGGATCTGTTTGAGGAGTACGGCCTTACGCCCCCCACCACCATGACGGAACTAGAAAACTGCGCCAAAACCATTTACGAAGGCACAAACGGCGAAGTGGCGGGCATCACCATGCGCGGCCAGCAGGGCATTCACGCCGTATTCACCTGGAGCGCCTTTTTGTGGGGTTACGGAGGCCGCTATTTTAATGACGACGGCAAACTGGAACTGGACAGCCCCGAGGCCATTGCGGGCACCCAGATGTACGTGGACCTATTAAACAACTACGGCCCGGCGGGCTACTCAAACTTTGGCTGGCAGGAAAACCGCCTCCTGTTCCAGCAGGGCAAGGCCGCCATGACCATTGACGCCACCGTAAACGGCGCGTTTTGCGAAGACCCGAACGAATCGGAAATTGTGGGCAAGGTAGGCTACGCCCCCGTACCCGCCGAAACAACAGATGGTTATGGCGGCCCCGGCGCCTTTGCCGTGCATGGCTTCTATATCAACAGCGCCGTGGAAGACCGCCAAAAGGAGGCCGCCTTCCTGTTTGGTAGCTGGGCCACCAGCGCCAAGGTACAAGAGGAGGGCTTCAAGGTAGAGCCCCACAGCGGCCTCACCTCCGTTTCCGCCATGGAGAGCGATGCCTTCCGCGAAAAATACGGCGCTTTCTCCGACGCGATGATCAAGGCTCTGGATACGGCCAATCCAAATTATATCCCCACCGTGGCCGAGGCGAATGAGATCATCAATAAGGTTGGCACGGCGCTTTCGCAGTGCCTGGCTGGCAGCCAAACGCCCGAACAGGCCCTTACCGCCGTCACAAAAGATATCAACGACAATGTGCTGAAATAAGAACAGGCGGTAATAAACATCATGTCTTTTGAGGCCACTTGGCCACACTCGGCGGGGAAAACGGGTTTTCCCCGCCGGGTACAATAACTTTAAACGGATGGTGACTGCATGAAAAGGATGGGGCGTCTGTACCGGCTGTTCACCTGGCCTGCCATTATTACCATGCTGGCCGTAATGATTGTGCCCATGCTTTTTGCCGTATACATTGCCCTGAACAATGTAAACCTACTGGAAAATGCGGGCCAATTCTCCTTTGCGGGCCTTGAAAACTTCCGCTTCTTTTTTACCGATGCGCGGGGGCTTAATTCCATATGGGTAACGGTAAAGTTTGTGGTGGGGGCGCTGGCCGCCCAACTGGTTTTGGGGCTGGCCGTATCCATGCTGCTGGATAGGCCTTTCCGCTTTAAGGGCATTGTACGCAGCCTTGTCATCATCCCCATGTTCATGACGCCCGTTGTCTCGGGCCTTGTGTGGCGCACCTTTTTCGACCCCAGCGCCGGTATCATCAGTTATGTGTTTAAACTACTTACCGGCGCGCAGCTGGATATGCTAGGCAACCGCCTTTTGGCCCTGCCCGCCATTATTTTGGTGGACGTTTGGCAGTGGACGCCGTTTTTTATTTTGCTGTGCATGGCCAGCCTGGATAACCTGCCCGACGACGTTTTAGAGGCCGCAAAAGTAGAGGGCGCAAATGAATGGCAGATTATTTGGCGGGTGAAGATACCCATGATACGCCCCGCCATTGTAACGGCCCTGATTTTACGCGCCATTGATGCGCTAAAGGCCTTTGACGTGGTATATGTGATGACGAAGGGCGGGCCGGGCAGCGCCACCGAAACTTTGAATATGTACGCCTACACCGTGGGCTTTAACTTTTACCGCATTGGCTACGCCACGGCCATTGCCCTGATGTTTACCCTTGTGGTAACGGTTGTTTTGGGGCAGGTCATCAAGCGTTCCAAAATTTTATAGGGCAGGAGGAAAAACCATGAAAAGCATATCCAAAAAGTGGACCCCGCAGCGCGTTTTGCGGGCCGTCCTATTCTGGCTGTTGGTGGCTTTGGTGCTAATGTTCTTCCTTTCGCCCCTGGTTTGGCTTGTCTCCACCTCGTTCAAAAACTATATCGACGCCTTTGCCATGCCCCCCAAGCTCTTTTTTACCCCCACCCTCGAAAATTACGCCAAGGTTTTGGGCAAGGCGGATTTTTTCCACTATATGTTAAACAGCGTCATCTGTTCGCTGGTGCCCATGGCCATTGCCATTGCCGTGGGGGTGCCCTGTGCCTACGCCATTGCCATGTTTGGCAACAAAAAAAGCAAAAACACCTCGTTTTTCTTTTTAAGCGCCCGCATTGCCCCGCCGCTGATGAGCCTTTTGCCCCTATACATTATCTTCAGCCGTATTGGCCTTTTGGGGGGCAAATTTCCCATCATCGTCATGTACACCCTCATCTGCATCCCCATTGTGGTATGGCTGATGCCGGTGTATTTTAGGGATGTGCCCCCCGAACTTCGCGAGGCCGCCATCATTGACGGCTGCGGCGAATTGGATATCTTTTTGCGGGTGGTTTTCCCCCTGGTAAAGGGTAGCATTGCCGCCACGGCCATCTACTGCGTCATCATCACCTGGAACGAATTTTTAATCGCCCTGGTGATGAGCAGCAAGGCCAGCCAAACCCTGCCCGTAACCGTCACCTCGTTCATGACCTTCCAGGGCACCGAGTGGGGCCCGCTTTCGGCTGCGGGTACGGTGATTATGGTGCCCATGATTGTGTTTGGTTTCTTTATACAAAAATACTTCGCGCGGGGCATTGTAAGCGGCGCGGTGAAGGGGTAAAAGGCCTATCGGGCAACCATCCGTTTGGGGTTCTGTTTCACAAAAATAAGCTTACAAAGCAAATGAACAAACAGTAGCGCATAAATACAGGAAAAATCAGGCGCTGCATAACAGTTTCTACTCTGTATAAGAGTTTCTTACAAAAACCTGCTGCACAGCTTTTTGAGAAACTGTAATAGCTTAACTTTAGGAGGAACGAAGCGATGCAAGGATTAAAAGTGGGCGTAATTGGCACCGGGCAGATGGGTATGCAGCACGCACGCATCTACCAAAAATTGCCGCTAGTGGAACTGGCCGCCATCTGCGAGTGGGACGACGCCCGCCGCAAAGAGGCAGAAGGGGCGCTGAGCTGCAAAAGCTATAAAAATTTCCAGGAACTTTTGAACGACGAGAGCATTGAGGCCGTGAGCATTGTACTGCCCGACAACATGCACCGCGGCGCCGTGGAGGCCGCCGTAAAAGCGGGCAAGCATATTTTGCTGGAAAAGCCCCTGGCCAAAGAGCTGGCCGACGGCAAGGCGATGTATGAACTTCTAAAAAATTACGACAAAGTGTTTACCGTGGGCTTTTTGCTGCGTTTTGACCCCCGCTTTGCCGCCGTAAAAAAAGCGCTGGACGAGGGGGAACTTGGGGAGATTATCCACCTGTACGCAAGGCGCAACAGCCCCATTATTGGCCCCAGGCGTTACATCGGCGCCTCAGATTTAAGCATGCACGTGATGATACACGACATCGACTACATCAACTGGTATATGGGCGGCCCGCCCCTAAAGGTGTTTGCCAAAGGCCGCAGCGTACTGCTAAAAGAGCACGGCATGAAGGACGTCATCTACGCCCTGGCCACCTATGAAAACGGGGCCGTGGCCTGCATGGAGGCTTGCTGGGTTCTGCCTGAAAATTCCCCCACCATCATAGACGACCAGATGGAACTGGTGGGCACAAAGGGCGCTGCGTATATCGATAGCTGCGACAAGGGCGTGCGGCTGGTTTCTGGCCGGGTGCTCTACCCCGATTCCCGCCACTGGTATGACGTTAACGGCGAGACAGCGGGCGACCTCTCCGAGCAACTGATGGCCTTCATCAACAATATTTTAAACGGCACAAAATCCATCATCACCCCAAAACAGGCGCTGGACTCCCTGCGCGTGGTGGACGCCATTGAGCGCAGCATGGCCGAGGGCGCAGAGGTGACGCTGTAGGCCGGGGCAAAATTTGTAACCCTATATAGCCGGGTAGCCGTAAAAAGCACCGCAGCCCCGAGTAGGCTGCGGTGCTTCGTTTTTTAGTACAGTTTCTCAAAAGGTTGCGCAGCAAGCTTTTGCTGTAAAGCCGTTTTTCAAAGCAATAAAAACTAGCCCTTCATGGAAAGCGCGCTTTTTTCCGCGTGGATGGAGAGGCCATAAATGCTCTCCACTGCCTCGGTTATCCCCTCCACATAGGTGGGGTGGGGGCGCACGGCATGGGCCAGTTGCTCGGCCGTCAGCTGGTTGGCTATGGCGGTAACCAACTCGCTAACGATATCGGTGGCCCTGGCGCACATCAGCTGCGCCCCAAGAATCACCTCGGTTTTGGCGTCGAACACCAGTTTGATAAAACCGCGTTCCTCGTTTGTCACAATCGATTTTCCGTTCCCCGTCATGACATATTTGCCCACCTTCACCTCAATGCCCTGTTCCTCGGCCTCAAAGTCCATCAGGCCCACACAGGCAATTTCGGGGGTGGTGTATACGCAGGTGGGTATGGCGTTCAGGTTAGAAGGGGGCTTTTCGCCCATAATGTGGCTGATGACGTTCAGCCCCTGGGCCGAGGCGGCATGGGCAAGCTGGGTGCTGCCCACGGTGCAATCTCCAATGGAGTAGATATGGGGGATATTGGTTTGCAAGTTTTCGTTAATCACCACAAAACCCGCTTCATCCCGCTCAATTTCCACGCCGCTTCCCACACAGTCGGTAACCGGGGCGCGCCCAATGCAGGTTAGCACGCCGTCGCAGCGCACCTCAATTTCCTCTCCCTCTTGCAGAATGCTGCAAACCAACTCCTCGCCCACTTTTTGGATGTTTTGAATTTTGGCGGGGGTAATGATTTCAATCCCTCTTTTTTCAAATAGCTTCATGAGGTTTAGGGAGATATCGGGGTCTAGCCTGCGCAGCAGATTTTCGCGCGAGCCCACAATGGTCACCTCGCAGCCAAGGTCGTTATAGATAGAGGCAAACTCCACCCCAATTACCCCGCCGCCGGAGATGAGTATGCGCTTATACAGCTTTGCCTCGCGCGAGAGGGCCTCGTCGCTGTCAATGACGTCCTCAAAACCCTGCATTGGCCCGGTAAGGGGCTTTGGCTTTGAACCCGTGGCAATGATGATGTATTTGGTCTCCAAGGTTTCGGGGCCGTCTTTTGTATCCACCACAACGGTGTGCGGGGTTTCAATCATCCCTTTGCCCCGCACAATTTTAACGCCATTTGTTTTCAGCAGGCGTGCCGTGCCGTTGCGCATACGCAAAGCCGAGGCAATTTTGCGCTCGTTAATCATGTCAAAATCAAAGCTGACAGCATCGGCCCTAACGCCAAACCATTCGCCTTCCTGGGCCTCTTTATACAGCCGGGCGCTGTGCAGCATAGATTTTGTGGGGATGCAGCCACGGTTCAGGCAGGTGCCGCCAATCTCCCAACTTTCCACCACTGCGGTTTTCAGGCCCTTTTGGGCGGCCCGTATGGCGGCAACATAGCCGCCGGGGCCCGAGCCTATAACCACCAAATCAAATTTGTCCATCCGGTTTCCTCCTACTTGCTAGGGGCGTTGCCCCCCTTTATATACCTGTAGAGATAAACCGGCAGGGCGTACCCTGCCGGTTTTTTTGTTATTACAGTTTGTTCATTTACTGTAAAATACACTAACTGAATTTGTAGCGGATAATGGGGTTCCGGGCCGCGCCAATCTCATCGGGGCGGCGGATGGGGGTTTTCACCGGGGCCGCACGCAAAACCTCAGGGTTCGTTTTGGCCAGCTCATACAGTTCCCGGTAAATTTTAACCGCCGCATCAATACTCGCTTTTGACTCTGTGTCCGTGGGCTCCACCATCAGCGCCTCATGTACGTTGATGGGGAAATACACCGTTGGGGGGTGCATACCGTTATCCAACAGCCCTTTGGCAATATCCAGCGCCGATACATCGTACTTAAACTTTAGGTTCTCCACACTCAGCACAAACTCATGCATACACCGCCCGGGGAAGGCCACCTTATAAAGGTCGTCCAGGTTTTTCATCATGTAGTTTGCATTGAGGGTGGCGCTTTTGGCCGCCTGTGGTATGCCCTGTTTACCCAGGGTGAGGATGTAGGTAAGGGCGCGCATCACCACCACAAAGTTGCCGTAAAATGCCTTCACGCTGCCCATCGTCTCGGGGAAGTTGTAGGAGAGGGCCAATTCGCCCCCCTCTTCCACCACCCGCGGAACGGGCAAAAACTGCGAGAGGAAGGCCTTGCAGCCCACGGGGCCGCTGCCCGGCCCGCCCCCGCCGTGCGGGGTGGAAAAGGTTTTGTGCAGGTTCAGGTGTACAATGTCAAAGCCGGTGTCGCCGGGGCGCACAATACCCATCACTGGGTTCAGGTTAGCGCCGTCGTAGTAAAGCAGCCCCCCTGCATCGTGCACAATTTTGGCAATTTCCACAATGTCTTTTTCAAACTTGCCCATGGTGCCGGGGTTTGTCAGCATCAGCCCGGCGGTGGTCTCGTCCACCACGGCGCGCAGGGCCTCCAAATCCACCAGCCCGTCGGGCCCCGATGGGATGCTCACCGTTTCAAAGCCTGCCATGCTTGCGCTGGCAGGGTTTGTGCCGTGGGCGGTATCCGGCACAATGATGTGGGTGCGCCTAGTGTCCCCTCTGAAGTCGTGGTAGCGCTTAATCAGCAAAAGGCCGGTCAGTTCGCCGTGGGCGCCCGCCGCGGGCTGAAAGGTCATGTTGTCCATGCCGGTAATCTCACACAGCAGCTTTTCGGCCAGGCGCAAAGCCGCAAGGCTGCCCTGTACGGTGTGGGCGGGCTGCAGAGGGTGAATATCGGCAAAACCCGGCAGGGCGGCCACTTCGTCGTTCAGCTTGGGGTTATACTTCATGGTGCAGGAGCCCAGCGGGTAAAAACCGCTGTTCACGCCGTAGGTCTGGTTTTCCAGCTCGGTGTAATGGCGCGAAATTTCACCCTCGGTCAGTTCGGGCAGGTGCAGCTCCTCTTCGCGTTTTTGCTCCTCGGGCAGTTCGTAGCCCTCTACGTCGCAGGGGGGTAGCAGCGCGCAGGCCAGCCCCGGCGTACTTCTTTCAAAAACCAGTTTCATGCTTACACCCCCTCCTTCAATAGGCAAACCAACTCGTCAATTTCCTCTTTGGTGTTCATCTCTGTGAAGCACCACAGAATGCCATTGGGAGTGGGGTAGCCGCCCAAAATATCGTGTTCTTCCAGTTTCGCCATCAGCTTTTCGGGGTCGCCGGGGCAGCGGGTGACAAATTCATGGAAAAATTCGCCCGCAAATACCAGCTCATACCCCGGCAGGGCCGATATCTGTTTTGCGGCATAGTGCGCCTTGGCAAGGCACTGCCGGGCGGCCTCTTGCAGGCCGCCAGCGCCCAGGGCGCTTAGGGTACAGGCGGCCATCAGGGCACAAAGCGCCTGGTTGGAACAGATGTTCGAGGAGGCCAACTCCCGCCGGATATGCTGCTCCCGCGCCTGCATGGTAAGCACAAAGGCGCGGTTGCCGTCGGCGTCGGTGGTTTGGCCCACAATGCGGCCGGGCAGTTTGCGCGTTACGCTGCGGGTGGCCGCCATAAAGCCAAGGTGCGGCCCGCCAAAGTTCAGGCTCAACCCCAGCGGTTGCCCCTCGCCCACGGCAATGTCCGCCTCACACTCGCCTGGGGTTTTGCCAATGGCCGCATAAAAGGGGTTTACACACATAATAAAGTTTGCGTCCACATCGTGCGCAAGGTCGGCAAAGGTTTCGGCATCCTCCAAAAGCCCGTAGTAGTTCGGCTGCTGAATCAGCACGCAGGCGGCGTTGTCACCCATGTTTTCCCGCAGGAAATCCGCATCGGTGCGGCCGTCTTTTTCGGGGATGACCACCAGTTGGCGGTTTGCTGCATAGCAGTAGGTTTGCACGGTGCGCAGGTAATCGGGGTGAATGGTGGCCGAGACATAGGCCACCTCCCGCTCGTCCTCCACATCCACGCTCATGGCAATGGATTCCGCGCAGGCCGAGGCGCCGTCGTACACCGAGGCGTTGGCCCCGTCCATACCCGTCAGCTCGCAAATCATGGTTTGGAACTCAAAGATAGATTGCAACACACCCTGGCTAATTTCGGGCTGGTAGGGGGTGTAGGCGGTGATAAATTTTTCTTTGGACGCCACCGCTTTTGCAATGGAGGGGATGTAGTGGCGGTAGGCCCCCGCGCCGCGGAAGATGGTGCGGAACACCTTGTTTTTGCCAGCCAGCGCCTGCATTTGGCGCCGCACGGCCAGTTCGCTTTGCCCCTCGGGGATATTGAGTTCCCCTCTCAGCTTTACCTCCGCAGGCAGTTCACTGTATAGCTCCTCCAGTGAGGTAAGGCCCAAAAAGGCCAGCATCTGCTCCTGCTCGGTGGCGGAATTCGGTACGTAAGAGCCCATGTTTAAGCCTCCTCAAAATAATCGGCGTGCTCTTTCACCATTTCCTCGCAATACTTTTCATAGGCGTCCGAGTCCATCAGGTCGGCCTTTTCGGTGATTTCGCCAACCTTCACCAGCCAAGCGCCATAGGGGTCCTCGTTAATTTTTTGGGGGGCCTTGTCCACCTCTTGGTTAATCTCCACCACGGTGCCGCTCAGCTGGCTGTTCAGGGGCGAAACCGCCTTGTAGGACTCCACATTGCCAAAACTCTTACCGTTTGTAACCTTGCGGCCGGCTTTACGGGGCAACTCTACAAACACCAGGGCCGTAAGGGCCTGCTGGGCAAAGTCACTCAGCCCCATCAGGGCTGTACCATCCTCTAAAAACTCCACCCACTCGTGTGTATCGGAATAAAACAGGCCTTTTTTTACTTTAATTGCTTCCATTGTAAACATCCTCCTTTAATTGGGTGTGCTATTTCCTTTGCGCCGGTATGGCGGCAAAGTGGTTTTACTTATTGCGCCACGGCAGCAGCGCAGGGGTTTTGGCTGTGGCCGGGCGGTTTTTGTAAGCGCCGCCCTGCCCTGTTTTCTCTTACAAAGCGCCTGGCGCTACTTTTCCCTTTTATAAAAGGGTGTGGCCACCACTTCGGCCTCTACCTCGTTATCGCGCACAAGAAAGTTCACCTTGGTTCCAATATCGCCGTATTCTTCCTCAATGTAGCCCATGGCTACTGGGTAGTTTAAATAGGGGGCCATGGTGCCCGAGGTGGAAAAGCCCACGGTTTTCCCGTCTACCAAAAGGTCGCAGTGCTCGCGCACAATGCCCCTGCCGGTAACTTTAAACCCGCGCAGCACCCGTTTGCTGTCCATCCGTTTTTCCAGCGCCTTTTTGCCCACAAAGTCATCTTTATTCAGCTTTACGCTAAAATTCAGCTTGGCTTCCAGCGGGGTGATGTCGTCGGTCATCTCGTGCCCGTACAGCGGCATAGAGGCCTCCAGCCGCAGGGTATCTCGGGCGCCCAGGCCGCAGGGAATCACGCCATACTCTTCGCCCGCCTCCAAAAGGGCCTCCCACAAATGCGCCGCATTTTCTGGGGCGGTGTACAGTTCATAGCCCATCTCACCGGTGTACCCGGTTTGGCTGATGATGCATTCGGCCCCGGCCACCGTGCCCTCTAAAAAGGTGTAGTATTTTGGGGGGATGTTGGCCGGGTCGGTCAGTTTGCGCAAAATATCGGTAGCGCGGGGGCCCTGCACGGCTATCTGGGTGTACTTATCGCTGCAATCGGTGAAGGTGCAGTCTCCAAACACATATTTTTTCATCCAGTTATAGTCTTTTTCGTGGTTGGCCCCGTTGCCCACCACCATGTACTTTGTGTCGGAGAATTTATAAATAACCATATCGTCCACAATGCCGCCTTCTTCATTCAGCATGGTGGTGTATTTTACCTGCCCAACTTTGGCTACAGAATAATCATTCGCGAATATTTTTTGTATGTTTGCAAGGGCATCTTTTCCTTCAAAAACCAATTCCGTCATGTGGGAGACATCAAAAAGCCCACATTTTTCCCGCACTGCCATATGCTCGGTTTTTAAACCGGTGGAATAGTAAACCGGCAGCAGGTATCCGGCAAACTCCACAAGTTTTCCCTTGTGTTTCACATGGCAATCATACAGTGGCGTTTTTTTTGGCATACTGTACCCTCCTTAAGCTTTTTGTAATTGTTAATTCTTTAACGTCGTTTTTTCAGCTTCGTGGGCAGCCCCTTCATTTACGTTGCATCATTATTCCTGGGGTTCTCCTCTATAATAGTACACATTTTTGCCCGCGTCAATGCAAAATGCCATATATGGAAAGTGGCACAGAAAATACAGGTAATTTTTGTGCCATTTTTTAGA
Source organism: uncultured Oscillospiraceae bacterium (assembly GCA_964550985.1). GTDB lineage: Bacteria > Bacillota > Clostridia > Oscillospirales > Ruminococcaceae > JAAYCI01. Next base: position 9,750 of record CAZKBM010000027.1, on the reverse strand, counting down.
GAAAAACCCCCGGCCATAAATGGCCGGGGGTTTCCCTAAGGGGTATCTCATTGGTGTGAGGAGGAATCATCACAGGGGGGAGGTGCGGCTCCTCTTCCTCTGTAATTATAATTATACCCGCCAATTACGAAAAAACCATGTGCGCTTTGTGAACAAATTGAAAACCCTGTACGGGTTTATCTATTTCTTTACTACAAAAAGAGGCGCCAGATACAGGAGAGACGCCGGGCGGCATTTTTGCTAACCTCCCGCCAGCACCCCCGCCTTTAAAGCGCTGATACATTGTTTTAAGGGCCCTTGGGCATTTTCGCCATGTTCTTCCACCAGCTTTACCAAAGCGCTGCCCACAATGGCCCCGTCTGAAAGGGCGGCGCAGTGGGCGGCCTGGGCCGGTGTTGCAATGCCAAAGCCTACGGCCAGGGGCAGCTTTGTTACTTTGCGCAGGGCGGCAACCCGCTCTTCCAGGCCGCTGCCTACCTCGCCGCGCACCCCGGTTACCCCCATGGAGGAAACCAGGTACAAAAAGCCCTCGGCGCTTTTGGCTATGGCCTCGCACCGCCCGCCCGAAGAAGGGGCCAGCAGCGAGACCACCTCCACCCCGTAGGGCCCGGCCTCGGCCTTCACCTCGGCCTGTTCTTCGGGGGGTACATCTGGCAAAATAACCCCCGAAACCCCGCAGGCCTTGCAGCGGGCAAAAAAACGCCCGTAGCCATAGTGGAACAATAGGTTCACATAGGTCATAAACACAAGGGGGATATGAAGTTTTGGGGCTATGCTTTCTACCATGGCAAAAACACCATCGGTGGTGGCCCCGGCGCTAAGCGCCCGCGCCGCCGCCCTTTGAATCACCTCCCCCTCGGCAACGGGGTCTGAAAAGGGGATGCCTACCTCAATCAAATCGGCCCCGGCGGCCTGCGCCGCCAAGATATATTCGCCCGATTTGGCAAGGTTTGGGTCGCCCGCCATTAAATACGTGATTAGGGCCTTCCCATTTTGAAACGCCTCTTTTACGGCTCTCTGCTCACTCATATACTTCCTCCCCGCGGTAGCGCGCTATGGCGGCCACGTCTTTATCTCCCCGGCCCGAAAGGCAAACCAGCAAAATTTCCTCTTTGCCCATGGCGGGGGCCATCTGTATGGCAAGTGCCACCGCATGGGCCGACTCTATGGCCGGAATAATTCCCTCGCTCTGCGAGAGGCGCTCGAACGCCTGCACGGCTTCTTCGTCACAAACGGCCTGGTACTGGGCGCGGCCGGTGGCGTGCAGGTGGGCGTGCTCGGGGCCTATGCCGGGGTAATCCAGCCCTGCCGAGAGGGAATACACCGGGGCAATCTGCCCGTTTTCATCCTGGCAAAACAGAGACTTCATGCCGTGGAAGATGCCCGCCCGCCCTTTGGCAATGGTGGCGGCGTGCTGGCCGGTGCCAAGGCCCTTGCCCCCCGCCTCGCAGCCCACAAGGCGCACGGCTTCATCGGGTATAAAATGATAAAAGGCCCCCATGGCGTTGCTGCCGCCCCCCACACAGGCCAGCACGGCCGCAGGCAGGCGGTTTTCGGCTTCCCACAATTGGGCGCGCGCCTCCCGGCTGATAACGCTTTGAAAATCTCGCACCATGGCGGGGAAGGGGTGCGGCCCCATCACCGAGCCAAGCACATAGTGGGTGTCGTCTGCCCTGCGGCTCCATTCGCGCAGGGTCTCGTTCACGGCGTCTTTTAGGGTGCGGGTGCCGCTGCACACAGGGTGCACCTTTGCGCCCAGCAGCTTCATGCGGTACACATTCAGCGCCTGGCGGCATGTGTCCTCTTCGCCCATAAACACCTCGCAGCCAAAGCCCAGCAGGGCGGCGGCGGTGGCCGTTGCCACCCCGTGCTGGCCCGCGCCGGTTTCGGCAATCAGCCGGGTTTTACCCATGCGCTTTGCCAACAGGGCCTGCCCCAGCACATTGTTGATTTTGTGGGAGCCTGTGTGGTTTAGGTCCTCCCGTTTGAGGTAAATTTTGGCCCCGCCAAGCTCCCGGCTTAGGTTTTTTGCATAATACAGGCGGCTGGGCCGCCCGGCGTAGTTGTTTAAAAGGGCGGTCAGTTCCCGGTTAAAATCGTCATCCTCTTTATATCGGTTATAGCCCTCATTCAGCTCTTGCACCGCGCTCATTAAAGTCTCGGGGATATACTGGCCCCCAAACGCTCCGTACCTTCCCTCACTCATGGCCTCTCTCCTTCTTTTATCGGCCCCCTACCCCCCAAAGCGGGCTCTGCCGCCTGTACGGCCCGCATAAAGTCGGCCATCTTGGCGGGGTCTTTTTTTCCGTCCGTCTCCACGCCGCTGCTCACGTCCAGGGCAAAGGGGCTTAGCCGCGCAAGGGCGTCTGCAACATTTTCGGCATTCAGCCCGCCCGCCAAAAAATAGGGGTATTGGGTATAGGTTTGCAGCAGTTCCCAGTTAAAGGGCCTGCCGCCGCCGCCCCGGCTTTGGCCCTTTGTATCAAACAGGGGATAGGCCGCCCCAGGGGGTAAAGCGGGCAGGCTCTCCCTCACGGGCAGGGCTTTTATCAGCGGCGCATCCGTCAGGTTTTTCAGGGCTTTTATATAGCTTTCGCTTTCGTCCCCGTGCAGCTGTACAAGGTCAATCACACGGTTTTTGCACAGCCCCGCCACAAAACCGGGCGGGGCGTTTACAAACACCCCCACGGCCTGTATGCCGGGGCTGAGCAGGGCCTTTAGGCGGGCGGCCTGCAAAGGCTGCACCCGGCGGGGGCTTTTGGCAAACACAAAGCCCACATAGGCCGGGGTAAGGGCGTTTGCCGCCAAAATATCCTCGGGCCTTGTAAGGCCGCAAAATTTAACCCGTATCATAGGGCGGCCCCCCTAAGGGCGGTAAGGGCGGCTTTTTTATCGGCGCTGCGCATCAGCGCCTCGCCCACCAGCACGGCGTCCACCCCGCCATCTTTCAGTTTTGCCACGTCCTGGGCCGTGTGCACACCGCTTTCGGCCACAAACAACACCTCCTTCGGGCAAAGGGCGCGCAGCCGCAGGCTGTTTTCAAAATCCACCGTAAAATCTGCCAAATTGCGGTTGTTTACCCCCAGCACCCGGGCCCCCGCGGCCAGCGCCCTGTGCAGCTCTTCCTCGGTGTGGGCCTCGGCAAGGCAGCTAAGGCCCATCGTCTCGGCCAGAGCCAAAAACCGGGCCAGGTTTTCGTCGTCCAGCAGGGCGGCTATCAGCAAAACGGCCCCGGCGCCCAAAAGGGCGGCCTCATAAATCTGGTATTCGTCCAGGATAAAATCTTTGCGCAAAAGCGGCAGGGAAACCTCGCCTGCAATTTCGGCCAGATACCGGGGGCTGCCCTTAAAATACTCCGGCTCGGTAAGCACCGAGATGGCCGCCGCACCGGCGGCCTCATACTCGCGCGCTATTTGCCTATAGGGGAAGTTTTGGGCAATCATCCCTTTGGAGGGCGACGCCCGTTTCACCTCGCAGATAAAGGCCATGCCGGGTGTGGCAAGGGCCTTTTCAAAGGCAAAGCCCCGGTGTATGCCTGCGGCCTCGTTTTGCAGTTTTGCCAGGGGGCGGGCGGCTTTTTGCCGCGCCAGGCGGGCTTTGGTACTCTCTGCAATCTCATTTAAAATATTCACAGGGCAGCTTCCTCCGCCATCTGGTTTGTGCAGGCCACAAAATCATTCAATTTTTGCAGGGCCGCGCCGCTGTCTATCAGCTCTCCGGCCAGGCGCACACACTCGCGCATGGTGATGTCATTTTTGCCCATATACAAACAACAGGCGGCGTTTAAAAGCACAATATCCCGCCGCGGGCCCTGTTCCCCGCCCAGTACGGCGCGGGCGATGGCGGCGTTTTCCTCTGGGCCGCCGCCGCGCAGTGCGCCAAGCCCGCAGGTGGCCAAACCAAACTGGCCGGGGGTGATGAAATAGCTGTTGATTTCGCCCCCAGCTACCTCGCACACCGTGGAGGTGGTGGTGAGGGTAATCTCATCCAAACCGTCGTGCCCGTGCACCACCATGGCCCGTTTTACCCCAAGGTTTGCCAGCACCCTTGCAAGCGGTTCCACCAGGTTTTCATCATACACGCCCAGCAGCTGCAGGGTGGCCCCGGCGGGGTTTGCCAGCGGCCCCAAGATGTTAAACAGAGTGCGCACGCCAAGTTCTTTGCGCATCGGGGCCACATGCCGCATGGCGCTGTGGTAGGTTTGGGCCAGCATAAAGCAGATGCCGCAGCGGCGCAAAACCCGCTGGTTTTGTTCGGCGTCCAATGCGATATGCGCGCCCAGGGCCTCCAGCACATCGGCGCTGCCGCATTTGCTGGATACGCTGCGGTTGCCGTGTTTGGCCACCGGCACCCCGCCCGCGGCCACCACAAAGGCCGCTACGGTGGAGATGTTGAATGTAAACAGTTCGTCCCCCCCGGTGCCCACAATGTCAAGCACGTCGGTATCTGGCTTTAGTTTTTGGCATTTTTCCCGCAGCACCTCGGCCGAGGCCGTAATCTCCTCAATTGTCTCGCCCTTCAGGCGCATGGCGGCCAAAAAGGCCCCCATCTGAGCGGGGCTGGCCTCGCCCTCCATCATCTGCAGCATCACACTGCGGGTGGTTTCGGCCGTAAGGCTCTCGCCCATAAGCAGTTCGCACACAGCTTTTTGTATCATGGCCTAAACACCCTCCATCTGTAAAAAATTCTGTAAAATGCGGCTTCCCTCGGGCGTTAAAATCGATTCCGGGTGGAATTGCAGCCCGTACACCGGGTGGCGCTTGTGTTTTACCCCCATCACCTCGCCCGCCTCGTCCTCGGCTATCACCAAAAGTTCATCGGGCAAGCTTTCGCGCCGCACGGCCAGAGAGTGGTAGCGCCCCGCCTGTATCAAAGGGGGCAGGCCCTTAAACAGCGGGCTGCCGTTGGCCAGGTGTATGGCGCTTTGCTTGCCGTGCAACAGGGCTTTGGCGTAGTCCACCTTAGCGCCCATCACCTCGCACAGGGCCTGGTGCCCAAGGCACACGCCCAAAATGGGCATTTTACCCATCAGCCGCCCAAGGGCCGCCTTGCAAACGCCCGCGTCATTTGGCCGCCCCGGCCCAGGCGAAAGTATAAGGTGGCTGGGGGCCATCTCTTCAATCTCCTCAGCGGTCACCTCATCGTTTTTCAGCACCCGGATATCTGGGTTTACCGCCCCCGCCATCTGGTATAGGTTATAGCTAAAGCTATCGTAGTTATCTATCAAAAGTGTCATATAGCTGTCTCCTCCGCCCCAAAACCGCCCAGGCGGGCGGCTGTTTGTCCGCCCTGGCCCCGCAGGGCCTCCATCATGGCGGCGGCCTTGCGGCACACCTCCTCATATTCTTTTGCGGGCTGGCTTTGGGCCACAATGCCCGCCCCGCTTTGCACATGTACCCGGCCATTTTTTAAAAGCGCCATGCGTATGCCAATACAAAGTTCTAAATTACCGGTAAAATCCAGGTAGCCTATCCCCCCGCCGTAGACCCCGCGCCTTTGGCCCTCGGCCTTATCAATCAGCTCCATAGCGCGCTTTTTGGGCGCGCCCGAAAGGGTGCCCGCGGGCAGCACCGCCCCCACGGCGTCCAGGGCGTCTCTCCCCTTGGCAAGCTTCCCCTGTACACGGGAGGAGATGTGGCTTACGTGGGAAAAACGCTTGATCTGCCGGTACTGCTCCACCTTTACACTGCCAAACTTGCTCACCTTGCCAAGATCGTTGCGGCCAAGGTCCACCAGCATGTCGTGCTCGGCCAGTTCTTTTTCATCCTGCAATAGGGCGGCTTCCAGGGCCGCGTCCTCGGCGGGGGCAGCCCCGCGCTTACAGGTTCCCGCCAGAGGGTAGCTGTGCAGTTCCCCCTCTTTCAGGGCCACCAGCGTCTCGGGCGAGGCACAGGCAATCTCCTCGTCGCCCAGGTTCATATACACCATGTAGGGCGAGGGGTTTACCGTGCGCAGCGCCCGGTAGGCCGAAAACAAGCTACCCTCGTAGGGGGCCGTAAACCGGCAGGAGGGCACGGCCTGGAAGATATCCCCCTCTTTGATGTGCGTTTGCATCTGTTTTACGGTGTTGGCAAACTCTTCTTTACTAAAACTGGGGCTAAAGGGGCCGGTTAAAGCGCCGCTCTCTTCACCGGCAGGCAGGTGCCGCAGCACCAGCCGCTCCATATCCTTTAGGGCGGCCACCCCCTCCATATAGGCGTTTTCCAGGTTTTCACAGGGCAGGTTTACCATCAGCACAATTTTTTGGCGGAAGTGGTCAAAAGCAATCACCCTGTCCACCAGCATCAGGCGGTAATCGTCAAAGCCCTCGGGGTTTTGGGCGCTCAGCCTCAGGTTCTTTTCAAATTGGGCGGCAAACTCATAGGCAAAATAACCCACAAGGCCACCCGTAAAGGGGGGCAGCTTTGCAATGCGCGGGCTTTTATACCGCTGCAAAAGCCCCCGTATGGCCTCTATAGGGTCTGCCTCAAGGGCTGTTTCGGCCCCGCCGCTTTGCTGGTACACTCGGCCCGCGTGGCAGCGCAGCACCAAAGCGGGCTGGCAGCCCAAAAAGGAATACCGGCCCCAGGCCTCGCCCGTGGCTACGCTTTCCAGCAAAAAGCAGTAGGGCCCTGCGGCCTGCAAGCTTTGCAGTACGCCAATGGAGGTATTTTGGTCTGCGTACAGCTCCATGGCAATGGGTACAACGCTGTGGCCTTTGGCCAATTCCCGCGCCTCTTCCAGTGTGGGGGTAATCAATTTTTCCGCCTCCTTTTGTATGGCCACTTGCAATGGCCTAAAAACAACAAAAAAACACCCATCCTCGGCATAAAAGCCAAGGACGGGTGAGAGAAAACTCATCCGCGGTACCACCTTGATTCACAGGCCCCAAAGGCCCGCGCACTCTGCAGAATGCCAACACATCCCTCGCAACTGACGTATGCGTCACGTCGCAGAATACTTGGGGAAAAACGGCTCCCCCGTTCACCGCGCCCTCAGCGGTCCATTTGATGCACTGCGTTGTACGGGTTTCTCAGCCTCGCCCGTTCTCTGTAACTGCACGTTGCACCGTTATCTCCGCCTCAACGGTTTTTGGGTGTATTCAGTTTGTGGTTATTATACCCCCCGTTTTTTGCCTTGTCAAGGGCAGGGAGGGGAAAAAATGCATAATTTACTTTACTGTAGCCCCGCAGCAGGTGCATAATAAGGGTAATTACAACCGGCAAACCTGAAAAAAGCCCCACGCTGCCATGGAACCTCTTTTCAAGTTTGTCTGCTACCCGGCCGCCCATCTGCAATCCCCCACACAGCCAGCCCACCCCAAAAAAGGAGGCCCCCCATGAAAGTAAACAACCGCCATCTCTCGTTCTATTACGAAAACGACCCCGAAATGGGAAACATTTGCATTGAGCCCCAAAAAACCGCCCTTTTGGTGGTGGATATGCAGCGGGTGTTTATCACCCGGCCTGCGGGCCAAAGCCCTGCCGAGGCCCAGCGCTGGGAGCCATTTTACCAAAAAATTGACGAGACCGTTGTGCCAAACAACCGCCTGTTGCTGGAGGCTTTCCGCACTAAGGGGATGGAGGTTTGCTTTGCCAAAATTCAAAGCCTTACCCGAAATGGGCGGGAGCGCTCGCTAGACCACAAGGCCACGGGTTTTAACGAACTGCTTTTGCCCCCGGGCGACCCCCTTGCCGAGATTGTACCCGAACTTGCCCCCCGCCCCGATGAGATGGTGGTAACAAAAACCACCGACAGCGTGCTTACCGGCAGCCCTTTGCGGCTGTGGCTGCACAACATGGGCATAGATACCGTGGTGGTAACCGGCGTTTTTACCGACCAATGCGTCTCGGGCACGGTGCGCAGCTTGGCCGATGAAAGCTTTAAAGTATGGCTGATTGAGGACGCCTGCATGGCGGGCACCCAGCGCATACAGGATAACGAACTGGAAATTTTAAACAATATCTACTGCCATGTAATCAGCACCCAAGAACTGCTAGCGGCGCTGCCCTAAAGGGTTTTTGCACAAATTCAGCACAGCGCCCCTTGGGGATATCTGCCACACACGCCTGGACCGCCTTCTCAAAAGAGAGGCGGCCCAGGTTTTTTCTGCTTCTTCACCTAAAGCGGCACCGGCTTTACCCTTGGAATAAACGCCTCAAATGCGCTAGCGCTGCTGCATGGGGCTGTAGGCATTTTCCAGCTCATAGGCCTTGTAGGCCGGGCGGATGATTCTGCCGCCGATGAGGGTTTCCTCCAGGCGGTGGGCGGCCCAGCCGCTTACCCTGGCCATGGCGAACAGCGGGGTAAACAACTCTTCGGGAATACCCAGCATACGGTAGATGAAGCCGGAGTAGAAGTCCACATTGGCGGCCACCACCTTGCCGCCGCCCTTAAAGTTTTCAAAGGCTTTTGGGGCCAGCTTTTCCACCCGCTCCATCAGGGCAAACTCCTGCTGCATGCCCTCGCTTTGGCTGGCCACAAGCTTGCGGGCATATTGTTTTAACAGCACGGCGCGTGGGTCACTTTGGGTGTAGATAGCGTGGCCAATGCCGTAGATTTTGCCGCTTTTGTCAAAGGCTTCTTTGTTCAGTATTTTATTTAAATAGCGCAATATCTCCTCTTCATCAGCATAGTTTGCCAGCTTAGCTTTCATGTCCTGCATCATGCGGCACACCCGTATGTTGGCCCCGCCGTGCAGCGGCCCTTTTAGGGAGCTGATGGCCCCCGCAATGGCCGAGTAGGTATCGGTGCCCGAGGAGGTGAGCACCCGGCAGGTGAAGGTGGAGTTGTTGCCGCCGCCGTGCTCGGCGTGCAGCACCAGGCACAAATCCAGCAGGCGGGCTTCCTCCTCTGTGTATTCGTGGTCTTCGCGCAGGCGGAACAAGAAGTTTTCGGCCAGGCTGCGGCCCATGGGGTCGCTGCCAATTTCACTGGCCGAATAGTGCCCGTTCAGCGCCGCGTAGGCGCTGGAGATGATGGAGGGAAAGGCCCCAATCAGCCGGATGCTTTGGGCCAAAAGGTTTGGCAGGCTGGTGTCGTCGGCCTTGGGGTCACAGGCGTACAGGGCCAGCACACTGCGGGCCAAAAGGTTCATATAGTCCTTGCTGGGCACTTTTAAAAAGATATCCTCGGCCCAGTTATCGGGCAGGGGGGCGGCCTGCATCAAAAGCTGGCAAAACTGCTGGTGCTGCGCCTTGCTGGGCAATTCCCCAAACAATAGCAGGTAAGCGGTTTCGGCCATGCCCTGGCGGCCCTCGTTCCAAAAACCGTTCACAATTTCGGCCACGTTGATGCCGCGGTAGTACAGCTGCCCCGGCGCGGGCACCCGCTCGCCATCGCGCACCACATACCCCTGTACCGAGCCCACCCGGCTTACCCCGGCCATTACGCCCGTGCCGTCGGCATTGCGCAGGCCACGCTTTATGTCATACTCCTCATACAAACTGGCGGGAATGTTGGCATGGCTTAATACCTTGCCGCAAAGGCTCTCTAAAAAATCCGCCTTTGTCGCATCCATTTCGGCCATTGGTTTCTCACACATCGTGTCTACCTCCCTTTGGGTATCCTCTTGGTTCCGTCTGTTTCGTTTCGGCTATCTACAGTATAGCCCCGCGGCGGGTTAGTTACAAATATAAATAATGTGATATATACTATTTATATTTATTTATAAAATCGATTCATCTTGCTTTTCACCGGCAAAAGGGTAAAATAAATAGAGGTGACTAACTATTAGAAGTCAAGCAATTTTTTCAGCAAATTGATAGGACG